>JBKPJK010000415.1:0-8372 GCA_046730635.1 Pseudomonadota bacterium
GCGACAGCCTGTCCGATCGACCACAGATCACGGAGCGGGCCGGCGCTTTCGATTGAGAAACCAAAGAGTTTCGGCAGCTGGCTGATGAGCACCGCCAGGGCGATGCCGTTCATATAGCCGTAGCGGATGGGCTTCGACAGAAGCTCGGTGACGAAGCCGAGTTTGAGAATACCGGCCAGGATACACACCCCACCGGCAACGACCGCCATTGCGCTTGCAACGGCGATCGCGCGGTCCGGATCGGTGCCTGCGGTGGAGAGGACGACTCCCAAAATGATCGGCGCCAGCGACGAATCGGGGCCGAGGACGAGGATGCGGCTGGGCCCGAACAGCGCATAGACAAGCAGGGGGACGATGGTCGCGTAAAGACCGTAGATCGCGGGAACTCCGGACGCGACGGCGTATGCAATGCCGACCGGGACCAGCATCGTCGAAAGGACGATGCCGGCGACGAGGTCGTTGCGCAGCCATGAGAGCTGATATTCGCGCAAGACCTGGACGCCGGGCAGCCATGCGGACCAGCTCCTATGGCTCGTCCCTGCTATGCTTTTGACGAGGCTCGATTCCACCTTGTCGCCTCTGTCGGCGTCAGTAGACCTCCGGCACCAGGTTCACGCGCTCGAGGTCGAGTTGGTCGTTGTACCGGTGCTTGTCCGAACGTTTCGGAAGCTCGATCTTGTCCCGCTTGATCCGCTTGTACGGAATCAATGACAGGATGTGCTTCATCCCGTTGAGCCGTGCGCGACGCTTGTCGTCGCTGCGCAGCACATACCAGGGAGCGGCCTTGCGGTCGGTTGCTTCGAACATCGCGTCCCGCGCGCGGGAATAGTCGTACCAGCGGGTATAGGACTTGAGGTCCATCGGGCTGAGCTTCCACTGCTTCAAAGGATCGTCGATCCGCGCTTCGAGCCGGCGATCCTGCTCTTTCTTCCCGACCTCCAGCCAGAGCTTGATCACGATCACACCGGATTCGACCAGCCATCGTTCGAACTTGGGGACGTTCTCGAGGAACGCCGCGATCTCCTTGTCGCTGGCATAGCCCATGACGCGCTCGACGCCCGCCCGATTGTACCAGCTGCGATCGAAGATCACGACTTCGCCCTTGCAGGGGAAATGCTCGATGTAACGCTGCAGGTAGAGCTTGCCGCGTTCGCGCTCGGTCGGAGCGGTAAGCGCGACGACCCTAAAAGTGCGCGGACTCACACGCTCCGTGATGCGCTTGATCAGGCCGCCCTTCCCTGCCGTGTCGCGCCCCTCGAAGACGATGACCACGCGGGCGCCGGTTTCCCTCACCCAGTCCTGCAAATGGCAGAACTGGACCTGAAGCTTCTCCAGCTTCTCCTCATAATCCTTGCGTGACAGCTTCTCCGGCGTTCCGGGCGCCTTGTCTTTTTGTGAGTGCTTGCCCGAATTCGACTTCTTGCCATTCGTATGAGCTGATCCAAACGGCTTATGCGCCTGCACGTTCATGGCTGGTCTCCGCGGCTGAAGCTTGCGTCAATCACTTGAACGGCAGCAGCGATATCGGGACATGCCCTGAATTCCGGAGAGGCGAGCCTCCAACGTCCATGGCTTGCATTAGCCCGCTCGATGAACATCGGTTACATATCGAGGCGTAAGCGAGGGGGACCAGCGTGTGCCTTTCCTGATTTTCCTGAAATCGTTCGAGGTCCTTCTCTTCGAAGTGATGTCGTGGCTGATCTTCTACCCGCGCACCCTGTGGCGTTCCGTGCGCCACCCGCTGCGCCTGATGGAACGGACGGACGCGGAGCTGAAGCTGCCGCCCGTCGAACAATTCCGCGACGTCGTCAGCCCCCCGATCTTTCTTCTGCTGACCGTCGTCGCCGCAAATGCGTTCGAGGTGGTCGTGGTCGGGAGCAATCCGCTGATCGATGAAGGGATCGGGCTGGCGGCGATGATCACCGACAACACCAGCCTCATCCTTTTTCGCTTGATCGCCTTCGCATCGTTGCCGGTGATTGCCGGCGCTTTCGCGCTCGCGGTGATGCGCCGACCAGTCGATCGCGACACGCTGCAGCCGGTCTTTTATGCCCAATGTTTCGCCACGACGCCTGTCGTGCTCCTGTGCAGCGTCGCCGAAACGATGACCCGGCTGCCTGAAACCGCCGCCAACATCCCAGCCGCAATTCTCTTATTGCTCGCCGCCTTCCTTTATCTCGGAGTGGAAGCCAGCTGGTTCACGTACGAGGCGAAGCGCCCGCGATTGCAGGGCTTGCTCTGGGCCGTCGCGTCTTTTGCGATGTCCCTGGCCGTATTGGCTGGCACGGTGCTGTTGTTTCGAGGTGTCTGAGCAAAGGTGCTCAGGCGGCGAACGGCCAGGGCGATCGACCGCTCAGTGGGTCGCCTCGACCCGCTCGACGCCCGACTTCGCCAGCTGCTCGTCGATCTGGGCAACGAGACGATCGAGACCGGCCTGGTCCGCTGCTTCGGCCCGCGCGACCAGCACGTCCTGGGTGTTGGACGCACGGAGCAGCCACCAGCCGTCGCCGGTGCTGACCCGGACGCCGTCGGTCGCATTGACCTGATCGCCGCTGGCGGAAAGCCGATCACGAACCTCATCGACGATCGCGAATTTCCGGCTTTCGTCGACCTGGAACCGCAGCTCCGGGGTCGCCATCGTCTTCGGCATCCCATCCATGATCTCGGTCAGGCTCTTCCCGCTCGCGCTCACCGCCTCGATCAGGCGAACCGCCGCGTAGAGTGCGTCGTCAAAGCCGTACCAGCGGTGCTTGAAGAAGATATGGCCACTCATCTCCCCGGCCAGCGGAGCACCCGTCTCCTTCATCTTCGACTTGATGAGGCTGTGACCGGTCTTCCACATGAGCGGCTGGCCACCGAGCTCGGCGACCCTATCGAAGAAGGACTGGCTGGCCTTAACATCCGCGATGAGGGTGGCGCCCGGAACATCCTGAAGGACCGGCACGGCGAGGATCATCAGCAGCTGATCACCCCAGATGACGCGCCCGTTGCCGTCGACCGCGCCGATCCGGTCGCCGTCGCCGTCGAAGGCAATGCCGAAATCGAGTTGTTCCCGTTCGACGAGCGCCTTGAGGTCCGCCAGGTTCTTTTCCACCGTAGGATCCGGGTGATGGTTCGGGAACGTTCCGTCGACCTGGCTGAAGATGACGTGATGCTGCCCCGGAAGCCGGTCGACGAGCATGTCGAGGATCGGCCCGGCAGCGCCGTTCCCTGCATCCCAGCCGATCCGGTACGCCTTGCCCGAGAAGCCCTCGAGAAGGCGGTTGACGTAGGCCTCGCGGACGTCGACTTCCTCGGTCGTTCCATGGCCCTCGCTCCAGTGACCCGAGGCCGAGCGGCGTCCGAGCGCCTGGATCTCTTGGCCGAACACCGAACGGCCCTTCAGCAGCAATTTGAACCCGTTATAGTTCGCCGGATTGTGGCTTCCGGTCACCTGGATGCCGCCGTCGACGTCGAGGAAATAGGTCGCGAAATAAAGCATGGGCGAGGGTCCCATGCCGATCTGAACGACGTCGACCCCACCTTCAGTGAGACCGCGGATGAGCGCCGCTTCCAGCATCCCCGAGTGGGTGCGGCCGTCGCGGCCGACAGCAATGCGGCGCGCGGCCTCCTCGCGCGCAAGCGCTGCATAGGATCGGCCGAGCGCATAAGCATCGGCCTCGGTCAGCGTGTCTCCGACGATCCCGCGGATGTCATATTCGCGGAGGATGGTGGCGTTGAACTGGTGGGTCATGCGGCTGCCCTTACGCGGCGGCAGCCGATTTGTTCAACCGGCGGCGGCCAGCTTCTGCTCCTCGGGCGCGATGCCGAGCCCGGCGATCATCTCGCGCAGTTCCTGTCGAGCTGTGATGTGGCCGATCCCGACATCATTGATCTGGTTGATGTCGAGGAGCGTCAGCCCTTTCGGGAACAGTTCGCGGTAGATGACCCGTTCGCCGAGACCCGGAATGACCCGGAAGCCCACCCGTCGCGCCAACTCGTCCAGTGCGGCGCCGACCCGCTGGAGGTTATGCGACTGGATATGCTGGAGGCGGTTGCGAAGCACGACCCAGTCCACGCTCTTGCCGGTCTGCTTGGCGCGCGCGGTGCGGCTGTTCCAGATCAATTCGGCGTAGAAGCTCGGCCGGGTTACCTTGTAATTCTCGGGGTGGACCTGGCCGATGAGATCGAGGTCGACGAAGCTATCGTTCATCGGCGTCACCAAAGTGTCCGCCTTCAGGATCGCGGCGCGCGCGATGACGTCGTCGCGGCCCGGGGTGTCGATGACGACGACGTCGGCATTTTCCGAAAGCCGCCCGATCGCGGCATTGAGCGCCTCTTCGCTATGCTCCTCGAGCACTTCGTACGTTGCGTGAGGAAGCTCGGTCTCGAGCCTCCGCATGGTTGCGTCGCGATTCTCGAGATAGCGCGTCATGGTGCGCTGACGACTGTCGAGGTCGAGCGCGGCGACGCGATGCCCCGACGCAGCGAGCGCGATCGCGGTATGCACGGCCGTCGTGGACTTGCCGGTTCCGCCCTTTTCGTTGGCGAAGACGATGAAATGCGGCTGGCTCATGGCTTGACCCTTCCCCTCGCGGCTTCTTACGGCCGCGCCCACGCAAAGATTAACTGAGGGCGCTCAAGCGTGCAAACTGTTCGGCGAAGTGAAGAATTGGCGCAGGCCGTTGCGGAGCTGAAACGCGGCGGGACCCTGGCGCTCGTCCCGACCATGGGTGCGCTCCATGCCGGACACATGGCGCTCATCGCCGAAGCCAAGCGCCGGGCCGACAAAGTCGCAGCGACGATTTTCGTCAATCCGACGCAGTTCGGCCCAGGCGAGGATCTCAGCCGTTACCCCCGCCGGGAGGAGCAGGATGCGCGCATGCTCGAAGAGGCGGGATGCGACCTGTTGTGGCTTCCCTCCGCGGACGCGATCTACCCGGAAGGCTTCGCCACGACGGTCCACGTGGCCGGAGTATCGGAGCGTTGGGAGGGCGAGGCGAGGCCAGGGCATTTCGACGGCGTCGCCACGGTGGTCACGAAGCTGTTGCTCGCCGTGCGTCCCGACATCGCGGTTTTCGGCGAGAAGGACTTCCAGCAGTTGGCGGTCATCCGGCGGCTCGTCGCCGACCTCAACGTGGCGGTCGAGATCCTCGGCCTTCCGACGGTTCGGGAGGAGGACGGCCTCGCTCTGTCGTCTCGCAATGCCTACCTCTCGCCCGATGAGCGAGGGCGGGCGGCGGCCCTGCAGCGCGCGCTAAGCAAAGCTGGCGACGCGATTCGCGCGGGCGCGCCAGTCGCTTCAGCCTTGCAGGAGGCGAAGCAGGCCCTCGTCGATGCCGGCTTCCTCAAGATCGACTATCTCGCTTTGGTGGACGCCGCGACTCTCGAACCGCTCGATGGAGCCCGTGGCGAGATGCGATTGATTGCAGCGGCCAAGATCGGGTCGACCAGACTGATCGATAACATCGCCGTCTAAGCCGCTGTTTTTCATGGTTGAGTCGCGTTAACCATTTCTTTGCCACCGGCTCGTCAATCTCGGTTTCACAAAGTGGGGACTGAGGGGACTGAAAATGGGGGCAATTAGCCAGAAGAGTGCGGAGTTCCTGATCCGCAGTAGGCTCGCGGACGCCGAAGCCGGCGACGTCGACGCATTGTTCGAACTGGGAGTGACTTATTCGACCGGCCGCGGCGGAATCGCCGTCGATCTGATCGAAGCGCACAAATGGTTCAATCTTGCGGCTCTGTCGGGTTGCACCCGCGGTCAGGAATGCCGGGCCGAGATTGCTGCTGAAATGACGGCTCGCGAGATCGCCGAAGCTCAAAGGCAGGCACGGGCCTGGCTGAGCGTATCGGGTTGCGGCCGTCGCGCCGCCTGATTTCTCAGCGCACCAGCACGGTAACCGCGCGAGGCGCTCCGGGGCGTTCCTTGCCGAGGCTCGTGACGCTGAGCTGCATCGCGGGGACGCCGAGCAGGACCATATAGTCGCGCACTTCCTGGGCACGACGCGCACCCATCGCCAGAGCATGATCGCGGGTGTCGTTGGGCTCCCCGTGACCCTCGATGCGGACCAGGACGTCCGGATGCATCCGGATCCACTGCGCCTGAGCCGCGAGCGTCGCCCGGGCAGGAGCGCCGAGAACGGCGCTATCCAATCCAAAATAGACGGTGTCGGCACCGGACTTTGCAAGGAAATCCGCGCGCGCTGCATCGATACCCTGAAGCACCGGCTGCGAATCGCGTTTGCGAAGGCCCGGGAGCTGGGCCGACGCGCTGCCCGCGACGAGCGCGATAGCGAAAAGGAGAAGTGCCGGGCGCATCAGTCCGTCACCCCGGACCAGTCGGGATCGGAGCCATTCTGCGGAATGACGATGTTCCGCGGCTCACTGCCGTCGAGGGAGACGCGGAAGAGGCGGGAGTTGCCAGTCGCGTCACTTCGCTGGAAGACAAGCTCGCGACTGCTTGCTGCCCAGCTTGCGCCTTCATCGGTGGGACCGTTCGTCAGCAGCCTTTCCTCCGTCCCGTCGGCTTTCATGATTCCGATTCGGCGCGCGCCGGCGTCGCGCCGGGTGAAGGCGATCCAGTTCCCGTCGGGACTCCATTCCGGAGCAGCGTAGCGTCCGGCGCCGAAGCTGATCCGCCGCTGGCTCGATCCGTCAGCGTTCATCACATAGAGTTGCTGCGAACCGGAACGATCGCTCTCGAACACGACCTTGGTCCCGTCGGGAGAGAAGCTGGGATCGACATCGATGGCCGGCGCAGTGGTCAGCCGCTGCGGAAGCCCGCCTTGTGCGCTCGCGACGTAGATGTCGCTGTTGGCGCCATTCATCATCGCGAACACGATCCGGCCGCCGTCGGGAGAAAAGCGCGGAGCGAAGCTGATCGCGTCGCTTGTGAGCAGCGGTCGTTGAGCGCCCGAGGCAAGGTCGAGCAAGCGGACCTGCGGTCGGCCGCCCGCGTAGCTGACGTAGGCGATGCGCGTCGCCTTGGGCGAAATTCGCGGGGTCAGAACCATCGTATCGCCGGCCGTGAGATACTGGTGGTTGGTGCCGTCGCTATCCATGAAGGCGATGCGCTCGACCTTCGCCGTACCGGCACCGCTTTCCGCGACATAGGCGATCCGAGTATCGAAAATGCCCGGCGCGCCGGTGACCGCGGTATAGGCTTGGCCCGAGCATTTGTGGGCAGCCCGCTGCCAATCGCTGGGGTCAACGACGAAGCCGGCGCGTGACACTTCGCGACCTTTATCGACGTCGTAGACATAGCAGCCGAACGTAACGCGCTTGTCGGAGCGCGCCTGGACGAAACCCATGACCAGCACCTTAGCGCCGGCGGCACGCCACTTGGGGAAGCTTGGCGCCGTGACCTCGGGATAAGAGTAGAAGTCCTTCTGCACCGGCGGCAGGGGCATGATCTCCGACGTCGTTCTTAGGTCCTGCGCGATCAACTTGGACGCATCCCAGGCAATGCTGAGCGTGCTCCCTGACGATGTCCGTGTGTCGTTGGGCGTGCTGAACGGCGGCACCGCGACCACGGTGGCCGCGGCCGTTCCGGGCGCCTGCGCATGCGCTGCGGATCCGACTGCGGCGGCGGTCACCAGCAGCCATTTGAGTTTCGAGCTGAAGATCATTGCCCCTTGGACGTGATTGCGTTGAATTTTTCGACCCACTCTCTCGGTTGCCGCCGTGGACGACCTTCACCATCGAGGAAGGCTGCCGTCACGCGCGCATCGGTGAGTTGTTCTTTCCCCCGCATGACTCGTTGATGAATCAGCACCGACGATGCTCGGACCTGGTCGACCGTGCTGATCACCAGCAAGTCGTCGCTGAGCCTGGCGGGCTTGCGATATTTGATGTCGACCTCGACGACCGCATAGGCGCTGCCACTCGAGCGAAGCTCCGCCGCCTGGTTTACCCCGACCGCGCGGATGAAATCGGACCGAGCGCGCTCCATGAATTTCAGATAGTTCGCATAATAGACGATGCCGTAGGCGTCGGTGTCCTCGAAATAGACCGTCAGCGCGAAATGGTGCTCGTGGCCGAGGAAGCCACCCCGATACGGCGTGTCGAAATCATGCACCATCGCAACGCTCTAGCGGGGCCGGACTCCCGCCGTAACCCCCGCTTGACTCCTGTGTAACCCGAAGGTTACATGTAACCCATGAGTTACACGATCGAGGTGGGGTAATGAGTGAGCGTTCGGTTTCGGAGAAGGTGGATTACCTGAGCAGGCGGCGGGCGCGGATGCTTCCGTTCCTGGCGATCGTCTATTTCACCCAGCAGTTCAGCTTCCTGTCCGCGCTGGGCGATCGGACTCACCGCGATGTCGATCACTTCAAGATCGGGGCATGGGTGGCGCTATCCATCGTGCTCCCGGTCGCACTGGCAAGCAA
>JBKPJK010000416.1:0-6607 GCA_046730635.1 Pseudomonadota bacterium
TTCGCGAAGGAAGTGGCGAAGCTGACGCAGCTTCCGTTCACCTCGGCGCCGAACAAGTTCGCCGAGCTCGCCGCGCACGACACGATGGTCGAGCTGTCGGGCGTCCTCAATGTGATCGCCACCGCATTCACGAAGATCGCGAACGACATTCGTTTGCTGGGATCGGGTCCGCGGTGCGGTCTCGGCGAACTCAAGCTTCCGGAAAACGAACCGGGCAGTTCGATCATGCCTGGCAAGGTCAATCCGACTCAGGCCGAGATGCTGACCATGGTCGCCGCGCAGGTGGCCGGCAACAATGTCGCCGTCACCATCGGCGGCATGCAGGGGCACCTCGAGCTCAACGTGTTCAAGCCGCTGATCGGCGCCAACGTGATCCGCTCGATCAACCTGCTGGCTATTGGTGCGGAGAGCTTCACCGAGCGGATGCTAGACGGCACCGAGCCGGACGAAGCGCGTATCGCGGAGCTGATGGGCCGTTCGCTGATGCTGGTGACGGCGCTTGCACCCGAGATCGGCTACGACAATGCGGCGGCCATCGCGAAGCACGCCCATAAGAAGGGGCTGACGCTCAAGCAGGCGGGGCTCGAGCTCGGCCTGATCGAGGAAGAGCGCTTCGATGCGATCGTGAAGCCGGAGAAGATGATCGGCCGCTAGAGCCCGAGGTTCAACCTGAGGCCGAGATTGTCGATCCCGGGGTTCTCGTGGCTGAACAAGGTCGCGTGACTCATGTGCACCCAGCTCGCTTCGGCGCTTAGGCGATCGTTGATGCGGGCCCCGATCCCAAGCTCGGGCTCGAACAGCACGCGGCTCCCGAACGCGATCTTGTCATGGCGGAAGAAGTGGCCGGCGGAGCCGTTGTGCACCGCAAGGCCGAGGCCCGGGCGAACGTAGAACCCCTTGCCGAGGCCGAATTTGAGGGAGAGGCCGGCTGCGGCATAATCCGTGTCCCCCGCGGTGTTCAGGGCACCGAACACGTACGGCTGAAGTGAGGCACCGAAGGGCTTGGCAATCGTGCCGGCGCGAAGACCCAGCATTAGATCGGCACCGCTTTCGAGGCCGCTGAGATCCGTCGGCAGCTTCACGTCATGGACATAGGCTCCGCCGAACAGTTCGGCGGCATGGCCCGTGCCCGGAAGCGTGAGCAAGGCGAGCGACAAGCAAGAATATACGAAGCGTTTCAAGGGTTTCCCTCCACAGAGCGCCGCTATCAATGCGCTGGCGGATGAATTGTGCCTTTACCGTGTGGCTTGCCACGCCTGAACGGCCGCATTGGGCGCGAGCAATGTCCAGACATTCAGCGTCAGATTGTCACGGATGACGAAAAGAGGGACGAGCTCGAGCAGGAACAGCAGCGCGACCGAACTCCACACGGGCAGCTTCCTCGCGATGAAGAAGCCGAGGCACATCATCGCGATATCGGACAGGGAGTTGATGACGCTGTCTCCGGTGTAACCCAGCGCTGCGGTGGTGGCCCGGTAACGGTCGATCACAAACGGCGTATTCTCGGTGACTTCCCAGGCCGTTTCGATCGCAAGGGCGGCAAGGAATCGCCACTGGATCGGCCAGCGGCGGGCGATCAGCCATAGCGCGGCGTAGAATAATAGCCCGTGGACGATATGGCTGAAGCTGTACCAGTCGGACAGCATCTGGCTGGTGCGTGGGCTGTCGCGCTCACCGACCCATAATGCCACTGTTCCGCATGTGCAGATGGGGTTGCGCCCCATGGCGAGGAGAATGGCGGCCGCGGCTGCGATGATGACCAATGCGGCGATCGCGGTTCGGCGGCTGGTCATCGGCAAAACAGCTTATCAGAGCCACACGGCTTGCAAAGGTCGGCCGTTCGCAGGATGCAGCGCCATGCTGCGCACATATGGCCCTGGCTGTGAAGGACGCATCATCGATGCGAAAACGCAGCGCATCCCCGATCAAGCGACCTGGATCGACCTCGAGGAACCGACGCGCGAGGAGGACAAGCTCGTCGAGGAATGCATCCAGGTCGAGGTACCGACGCAGGCGGAGATGTCCGAGATCGAGCCGTCCAGTCGTCTCTACGAAGAGAATGGCGCTCTCTACATGACCATCAGCGCCCTGCGCGGCCTCGACGAAAACCACCCGACGACGACGCCTATCGGATTCGTTCTGGCCAACAATCGGCTGGTGACGGTTCGATATGCCACGCCCAAGCCGATTCGGACGTTCGAGAGCCATGCGCGACGCGATCCTGAGCTCGTCCGAGACGGTGCGACGGCGCTGACACGGCTGGTCGATGCGATCATCGACCGGCTTGCCGACGAAATCGAGCGCATCGCAGGCACCATGGAAGAGATTTCGCAAGAAATCTTTCAGGAACAGCAGGACCAGCGCCGCATCCCGGCTGAGAAGCTCACTGCACTCCTCACTCGAATCGGGCGCATCCAGACCCTGCTAGCGAAGATCCGTTATTCAGCGGTCAGCACGATCCGGATGCTGAGCTTCCTTGGGGGTTCGAACCTCGTCCATGAGGAGTCGGCGAAAGAGCTCCGCCACCATGTCGCCAGCCTAACGGCCGACGTGACCTCGCTGAGCGAGCATGCAAGCTTTTTGTCGGACAACCTGCAGTTCCTGCTCGATGCTTCGCTGGGCCTGATCAGCATCGAGCAGAATGCCGCGATGAAGCTTTTTTCCTGGGCCGCGGTCGTCTTCCTGCCGCCGACGCTGATCGCCGGCATCTTCGGCATGAACTTCCACCACATGCCGGAGCTCGATTGGTATTACGGCTATCCGTTGTCCTTGGCGCTGATGCTCATCAGCGCAGTCGGGCCCTATCTATATTTCAAGAAAAGAGGCTGGATCTAAGCCTCGAGCGGCATCGCGGGCTTGTCTTCCGCGATCGGCTCGGCCGCGGCGATTGTAGCAAGGCGGGCGCGCCGGCGGGCGAGCGCCGCATAGGCCAGCGCAAGGTCCCCCGCCACCTCGACATTCTCCCCGAATTCCTTCGAGTGGGCGGCAGCCCTCGCTTCGGCGGCGCGGCGGCGGAAATATTCGCTGTCGTGAACCATGAACGCTTATTAATCTTTACCCGTAACGATTGCGAGAGGCCGGTCTACGCCTCGGCGCAGCCGGACTTCCGACTGGCGCATCCGTGTCCGCGGTTTGCGACCGCGAAGCCTGATTGCTAAGGGCCCTTACGCTCCCACCTAGCAGGCATCTGTTCATGCCGCTGCACAGCGAAGGACCGCAATGATTCCGACCGGCCAGGACAGCCTCCGCACGCGCTCGACACTCGACGTTGCCGGCAAGAGCTACGCCTATTTCTCGATCCCGAAGGCCGCCGAGGTCCTCGGCGACGTCTCCCGTCTTCCCTTCTCGATGAAGGTCCTCCTCGAAAACCTGCTGCGATTCGAGGACGGACAGACCGTGACCCGTGACGATCTCCAGGCGATGGTCGATTGGCAGAAGGAGCGGCGGATCGCGCGCGAGATCCAGTACCGCCCGGCACGAGTCCTCATGCAGGACTTCACCGGCGTTCCCGCGGTCGTCGACCTCGCGGCGATGCGCGATGCGATGAAGCAGCTCGGCGGCGACCCGCAGAAGATCAATCCGCTGGTGCCGGTGCACCTTGTCATCGACCACAGCGTGATGGTCGACGAGTTCGGCAGCCCGAAGGCGTTCGAGAAGAACGTCGAGTTCGAATATGAGCGCAACGGCGAGCGCTACGAGTTCCTGAAGTGGGGCAGCCAGGCGTTCGACAATTTCAAGGTGGTTCCGCCCGGCACCGGCATCTGCCACCAGGTGAACCTAGAGCACATCTCACAGGTGGTCTGGACCGGCGGAGACCAAACGGGTGAGACCGTGGCCTATCCCGACACGCTCGTCGGCACCGACAGCCATACGACCATGGTCAACGGGCTCGGCGTTCTCGGCTGGGGCGTCGGTGGCATCGAGGCCGAGGCGGCGATGCTAGGCCAGCCGGTCAGCATGCTCATCCCGGAGGTGGTCGGGTTCCGTCTCTCGGGAGAGCTCCGGGAGGGCATCACCGCCACCGACCTGGTGCTGACGGTCACCCAGATGCTTCGCCAGAAAGGCGTTGTCGGGCGCTTCGTCGAGTTCTTCGGGCCGGGTCTCGAGAATCTGCCTCTCGCCGATCGAGCGACGATCGCCAACATGGCCCCCGAATATGGCGCGACCTGCGGCTTTTTCCCGGTGGACGAGCGGACGATCGACTATCTCCAGCTCACCGGGCGGGACGAAGACCAGATCGCGCTCGTGCGGGCCTATGCGCAAGCTCAGGGCCTGTGGCGTGACGCATCGTCGCCCGAGCCCTTCTTCACGGATACGCTCGATCTGGACATGAGCACCATCGAGCCGTCGCTCGCCGGACCGAAGCGGCCGCAGGACCGCGTCGTCCTCGCCGAGGTCGACGACAAGTTCAACGCAGACCTGGAAGCGACCTACAAAAAGTCGAACGATCCTCGCGTCGCGGTGGAGGGCGAGAGCTTCGACTTCGGCAATGGCGACGTGGCGATCGCCGCGATCACCAGCTGCACCAACACGTCCAACCCTTCCGTCCTGATCGCCGCCGGCCTCGTAGCGCGAAAGGCGCGCGAGAAGGGGCTCACCGCCAAGCCTTGGGTCAAGACCAGTCTCGCGCCTGGCAGCCAAGTGGTCAGCGACTATCTGAACGAGAGCGGATTGCAGGCCGACCTGGACGCGCTCGGCTTCGACCTTGTCGGCTACGGCTGCACCACGTGCATCGGGAATTCGGGTCCGCTTCCGGAAGCGATCAGCAAGGCGATCAACGAGAACGACCTGGTGGCGGTCAGCGTTCTCTCCGGCAACCGCAACTTCGAAGGCCGGGTCTCGCCGGACTGCCGCGCCAATTATCTCGCCTCCCCGCCGCTGGTCGTCGCTTATGCGCTGAAGGGCACCGTGCGGTCCGACATGGTCAATGAGCCGATCGGCACCGCCTCGAACGGCGAGCAGGTCTATCTAAGGGACATTTGGCCGACGAACGAGGAGGTCCGGAACCTCATCGACGCCCACGTCCACTCCGAGATGTTCCGCCGCCGCTACGCCGACGTCTATCGCGGCGACGAGCGCTGGCAGAAGATCGACGTGAAGGGCGGGGAAACCTACGGTTGGCCGGCGGGATCGACCTATATCCAGAACCCGCCTTACTTCGCCGGGATGACGATGGAGGCAACGCCGCTCCGGGACATCGAGCGAGCGAGACCGCTGGCGATCTTCGGCGACTCCATCACGACCGATCACATCTCGCCGGCAGGCGCGATCAAGCCGGATAGCCCGGCCGGCCGCTACCTGCTCGAGCGGCAAGTGAGCCGCGGCGAGTTCAACAGCTACGGCTCACGCCGCGGCAACCACGAAGTGATGATGCGCGGCACCTTCGCCAACATCCGCATCCGCAACCGCATGCTCCAGGACGTTGAAGGCGGCTTCACCCGCTATGCGCCAAGCGGCGAGACGCTCGCGATCTACGACGCCGCTATGTTGTACCAGCATGACAAGCGCCCGCTGGTGATCATCGCGGGCAAGGAATACGGCACCGGCAGCTCCCGCGACTGGGCCGCCAAGGGCACCGTGCTTCTCGGCGTCCGCGCGGTCATCGCCGAGAGCTTCGAACGCATCCATCGGTCGAACCTCGTCGGAATGGGCGTGCTTCCGCTCCAGTTCCGCGAGGGCGAGAATGCGGAAAGCCTCGGCCTCACCGGCGAGGAGAAATACACGATCGAGGGCATCGCCGACCTCCAGCCGCGGCAGGATGTCGAGGTGAAGGTCAGGCGCGACGACGGCGAGGAGTTCAGCTTCACCGCCCGTTGCCGCATCGATACCTACAACGAGCTCGAATATTTCCGCTCGGGCGGCATCCTCCATTACGTGCTTCGGAAGCTCGCCGCGGCGTGACGCCGCTCGAGCTCGCCGTCGAGGTCGTCGGCTGGGCCGGCGCTGGGCTGATCCTGCTCGCCTATTTGCTGCTTTCGGCGGGCAAGCTCACGGGCCAGTCACTGGTCTACCAAGGCATGAACGTGGTCGGCGCGGCCGGATTCGTGATCAACGGCTGGTGGCACGGAGCCTTGCCATCCGCGTCGCTCAACGTCCTGTGGCTGCTGATCGGTGCGATCGCCTCCTGGCGGATCTTGAAGAAAAAAAGCTCGGCGACGTCGGCGCCCTAATCGAGCGGTGCGGGCCTACGCTGTGCTCGGCTGGGCGAGCGCCTCCTTGAGCCAGTCGGGCACGATCGCATTCGCTGGAATTCCGTCCACGCGAGCATGGACCACCGACAGGTCGAGGCTGGGATATTCCATTCGGGGGCGCTCGCCGCCTTCGCCCACGACGACGAACAGTCGGCGATTGACCTTCTGCCGCCAGTTCATTCGCGCGGTGTTTTCCTGCCCCACGAAGCAGCCCTTGGTAAAGCTGACGCCGTTGAGCTCCGCGGCATTGCATTCGAGCCAGAGGAGGTCGCCCAACTCGCGGCGGCCTTCGCAGACTCCGAGCCGGAGGCGATGTTCGAGCCAATTTGATGCAGGCTCGTTCGGCGCTCCAACCCATCTTCGGCCGAGTTCCGCGAGGCGCGGATCTGGCACCCCTTCGCTTCCCGTCTTCGACC
>JBKPJK010000417.1:0-1575 GCA_046730635.1 Pseudomonadota bacterium
GTGCAGGAAGTCCTGGCAATTGTTCGGCCGTACGAGCTGCGAGGGATCCGCCGCGAAATAGCCGGCGGCGCGGTACTTCAAATCGAGGAGATTGACCCCCTCGATCACCCATTGGTCATTGGCAAAGCCATTCCGCCGAACGATCACCATCGCGCCGATGTGGCTGTTGCGAAGCAGCGGCCAATGTTCGTTGCAGGTCATCCCCGTGAGCGTGATGACGCGGGAGCCCTCCGGCATCACATTGATCGCCTCAAGCTTCGCCGTTTGATCGTCCGCCGCCATCCCCAGGCTGACTGTGTTCGCCACCGTGCGCGTGGCGAAAAACAAAAGTCCGATCGCAGCGAGCGCGTTCGCCGTCTTCCGATGCTCCGGCCCGCGATAGCGGATGGCGAGGATGCCGACAGCCATCAAATATGGCACCAGGCGCATGTCGGCATAGGCCGACCCGAAGACGATCCTGGGCAGGATGACGAAAGAAGCCGCCAGCACGATGGCCGAGAATACGAGGTTCCGGGAGAGGGTCAGCGTGTGGCCGAAAAAGCGGTTGAGGACGGCGTAGACGAAGACCACGGCCGGGACCGCCAGGGACCACAGGTCGAACAGCTTCCACCGGTCGCGCAGGGCGGACTTGATCCAGACCCACTTCATCTTCCATTCGAACCAGCCGTAGGTCTGACCGCCATGCGTTTCGCTCCGCCAGAGCAACATGACCAGGAGCGGAAGCGCCATCACGGAGGTGCGCAGCGCCGCTTCCAGACCCGCGCGCCACCAGCTTCTCCCGCGATCGTGCAAGCGCACGGCCTCACCGGAAAAGCACAT
The DNA here is from genome assembly GCA_046730635.1 of Pseudomonadota bacterium. GTDB lineage: Bacteria > Pseudomonadota > Alphaproteobacteria > Sphingomonadales > Sphingomonadaceae > Sphingomicrobium. The sequence goes on from JBKPJK010000417.1 coordinate 820, forward strand.
CAGGCCCATCAGTCCCCAGCCGTAGGTGTGGGTGAAGAAGACGACGAGCGAGATCGGGACGAACACCCACTCGCGCACGACCGTTCGGTCCAGCCGGCCCAGCCTTAGCCACAGACCGAAGGCGAGGAATGCGAACGCGACGGACAGGGTGAAATTCACGAAACCGAACAGGAACGGGAAACCATAGATGAACGGCAGTGCGAGGAACGCGCTCGGAACCACGCGTCCGTGCACCTCACGCGAGACCCATAGGAATCCGATGGCCGTCAGCGGTGGGATCAGGAGGACGATCAGCTTTACGGCTGGCTCGAGGCCCATGATCGGACCGAGGAGGAGCACTAGCAGGTCGACCCCGAGGTTGCCGATCGCCGCCCAGTGATAGTCGAAATATTGCTGAAGCCACGGCGATCGCCCGAGATCGAGCTCGACCCTGTACCGACCCATGTGCCCGAAAAGGTCCACCAGCGGCGGGATCGGTGGGTAGACCAACGGCACCATGGTCGCGACGACGACGAGCGCGAGGAACCACCGCGATTCCCACCAGTGGCCTATGTCCCGGGTGCTGTCCGCTGCCGTGATTGTCACAAGCCCCTCTTGCGTGTCGGCGGCTCACTAACGGCGCACGGGCGTTTGTCCATGCGGAATGAAGCTGAATTATAGCTTGCTAAGCTGCGCGCATGCAGCGCGGATCAGGCAGCTTTGAACACCCAATAGCGATTGAGGAGAAAGCTCATCCAGGGCGTCGCGAACATCATC
>JBKPJK010000418.1:0-2832 GCA_046730635.1 Pseudomonadota bacterium
GTACGGCTCCGCCAGCTTGCCGATCGCCTGGGGGACGCGGACTGGCTCGACGGCGAATTCACGGCAGGCGACATCGTCATGATCAACGTATTGAGGAGGCCGACGGCGCGGAACATGCTCGACGAATTTCCAACGCTCGCAGCTTATGTCGCCCGCGGCGAAGCGCGACCGGCGTTCAAGCGCGCGTTCGCCGCCCAGCACGCACTTTTCGTCGCCGGGTCCGACGAGGCGGTCGCGCTGTGACGTTGGAACTCTACGGGCACCCCTTCTCGTCGTTCACCTGGAAGGCGCTGATCCCGCTCTGGGCGAACGAAATCCCCTTCGAATATCACAAGGTCTTCGAAGACCCTGATGCAAGCGCAAGACTCGCCACCCTCTGGCCGCTCAAGAAATTTCCAGTGCTGGTCGACGAGGGTGAGGTCATTGCCGAGGTGACCTGCATCATCGAGCATCTGCAGGCGCATCATCCCGGACCGAACGCCTGGATTCCGGACGGAGAGCTAGGCCGGAGGGTCCGGTTCCTCGATCGCTTTTTCGACCTCCATGTGCAGGGGAACATGCAGCCTTCCGTGAACCACGCCCTGCGTCCGGAAGGCCAGGGCGATGCTTACGGTGCCGAACAGGGTCTCAAGAACCTGCGGATTGCCTACGACTGGCTCGAAGCGAACCTGCCGGACGGCGGCTGGGCCGTGGGAGACACGTTCACGCTTGCAGACTGCGCCGCCGCACCGGCCCTGTTCTATGCGGATTGGGTCGACGAAATCGGCGATGAGCGACCCAAGCTGAAAGCGTATCGCGCCCGGCTGCTGGCACATCCTCAAGTGGCCCGCGCGGTCGATGAGGCACGGCCCTTCAGGCCCTATTTCCCACTCGGTGCGCCGGATCGCGATTAAGCGAAAGCGGGAGCTTTCCTCAGCAGCTGATAGGCGGCGATAACCTCGCCAAGCTTCGCCTCGTGGCGACGGTCGCCGCCATTCTTGTCGGGGTGGTAGCGACGGACGAGATTCGAATAGCGCTGCCGGATCGCGTGGAGGCCCGAATCCTCCCCGAGGCCGAGCACCGACAAGGCGCGCAACTCCTCCTTGCTGAACCGCGATGGCTTGGCGCGCGCGCGGATGTTGCCGAAGCGGCCTGAGATCGCCTCGAGGGGATCGGCAAAGTCGCTCCATCGTGGCGGAGGGTCCGCACCGTTGGCGGCGAACTTGCGACTCGGCCGGTCCCAGCCGGCGAGCGGCGACTGTGCGCGCGTGATCTCGTCGGGGCTCATTCCCTCGAAGAAATTGTAAGCCGCATTATGCTCGCGGACGTGATCCAGGCAAAGGAAACGCCACTCGCCCGGGCCGTCGAAATTGGCCGGCTGCAGGGGTGCCTTGAATTCGCCGGGCGCGTCGCAGCCCGGCACGGCGCACTTCGCCCGCGCCCCCTCGACCCGCCCGTGCATCTTGGATTGCTTCGTTGCCATCGAACCGCACTATATAAGTGCGATGACTAGCCAGACCACCGGCCCCGTCGCGGCTGAAATGCTCCATCGGCTCAACTCGGCGCTTTCGCCCACGCATGTGGAGCTGATCGACGATAGCGAGCAGCACCGCGGCCACGGCGGCTACAACCCCGCCGGCGAAAGCCACTTCACCTTGCGCATCGAAAGCCCCGCCTTCTCTGGCAAGGGTCGGGTCGACCGGCAGCGATTGATCTACGCAGCGCTGGGCGACCTGATGGAAGGCCGGGTCCACGCGCTTTCTATCCGGGCGACGGCGCCTGGGGAGTAGGAGCGGCTGTCCGTCGCTGCGGGCGCTCTATGCGACGGTTCCGATGATGGATTAAAGGGTCAGACCAAAGGCCTGACTGTTACCAGCGAACCATTGCGGGAGACCATTGATGGCTACTGTCGAGACCGCCGTCCTCCAGACGATCACGCCGGTCACTCACGACCTCGGCGCTTTCAAGGTCAACCGGACCCTCCCGACGCGCGGGCGAACCATGGTCGGGCCCTTCATCTTCGTCGACGAGTTCGGCCCGGCACGACTCCCGGCCGGCCAGGGAATGGACGTCAGGCCCCATCCGCACATCAACCTGGCAACCGTCACCTATCTCTTCGACGGCGCGATCGAGCACCGCGACAGCATCGGCTCGCATCAGGTGATCGAACCCGGCGCAATCAACCTGATGACGGCTGGACGCGGGATCGTTCATTCGGAGCGCTCGCCACAAGGTCTGCGCGCGGATGGACCGAGTCTCTACGGAATGCAGACGTGGCTTGCACTGCCGGACGGCCAGGAGGAGGCCGAGCCCGCGTTCGATCACGTTGCTTCAAGGGAGCTGCCCTCCATCGAGGACGGAAGAGCAAGCGCGCGCGTCCTGATGGGCACTTTGTGGGGCGCGACTGCCGCGACTCCCCAACATTCCCCCACAATCTATGCTGACATCGAGCTCGGGGCCGGAGGAGCGCTTCCGGTCGACGCGGACGCCGATGAGCGAGCGGTGATGTTGGCTGGCGGCGAAGCCGAGCTCGATGGCGAACGGCTCGACCTCTACGCTCTCTATCTTCTGAAGCCGGGCCATGCAGCGAGAGTGTCCAGCCCGTCGAGCGCGCGCTTGATGCTTCTGGGCGGGCAAGCCTTCACCACTCCTCGATACGTGTTCTGGAACTTCGTTTCCTCGTCGCGCGACCGGATCAACCAAGCGAAGGAGGATTGGAAGGCGCTTCGCTTCCCGCTGATCCCGGGGGACGATCAGGAGTTCATTCCTCTGCCCGAAGTGCCCATGACGGTCAGCTATCCGTGAAGCCCCGGCTGGCGGCGGCGCTCGCCGTTCCTATCATGCTGCAGGCTT
>JBKPJK010000419.1:0-1879 GCA_046730635.1 Pseudomonadota bacterium
ATTTAGCACGATTAGACCCGGTGCTGCGCGGCGAATCAGCTAGTGTCACCCAAACAGACGGAAACACCGCTAGTTTGAAATCTACGGGTTGCAGTCTGTACTGAAATACCGGTGGCAATCGGCCCGCTCGGTGAGCAGGACACTAGGCGACGGCAGCTAATGGAACTCTCAAAGCCAGCTTTTTGTTTGTAGGTTAGATCCGAGGAGGGTGAGCGGGCGGGCGCGTAACAGGAGGCGTCCAAATGAAATCGCTTGTCCTCACCGCGGCCCTTTTGACGGGAGCTGCTTCGTTGGCTGCCTGCGCAGACACTTCATCGCCGCCGGGTCCAGTTCCGGTTGCGGAGGCCAATGCGCCCGGCGGCGTTTGCGGTAGCTACGGCTATGTCGACGTCAATAACGATGGCTTTATCAGCGGCGACGAATGGAACACATTCCGCGCAAAGACCTACGGCGACTGGGACCTCGACCACGATGGCCGGGTTAGCCGCAGCGAGTTCGAGAAATGCTATCGTGGCGGCGGGTTCTATCGGACCGCCTATTACAAGCCTGATTACTGGACGAACTATTGGAGCGCGTTCGATGCGAATGGCGACGGCTATTTGAGCGCCGACGAATATTGGTCGGCCGCCGCCTGGAGTCAGATCGACCGCAATCACAACGGCCGCATAGACTCCGACGAATGGGTCTGGTGGCCGCACTGATCGACCGACGCGATCCGGATGCTCTTTATACTCAGTTCATCCGAACAAGCTTAAAGTGGCTCCCGGGACTAGCTTTTAGCGTGTCTCGGGCCCGACTCCCCTTGGGGCCGGGTCGTTAGCTAGGCGCGGTCCTTCGCCCGAGTGGGAGTGTCGGGGACCGCGCCTTTCTTCGTTCGGACATGCATCCGCCGCCGCGATTGATCTTCAAAGCCCCTCAATTTTCGCCGCGGGATCTGCGGGCGCGGCCACTGACGAGCCGTAAAGTACGCGCATTGCCGCCTTGGCGAGCTCGGTCGCGGCATTGGCACCGTGGGTCGGCTCGGCAGACAGGTTCGCGCCGATGATCAGCGTCGTCTGACTCTTGGGATCGTAAGCCATAAAGCTCGAAAATCCGGGCAGCTGTCCGTCATGGCCATACATCGGTCCGAACTGCGCGATTCCGAGACCATAGCCCGCGCCCGACGTGATTGGTCGTATCGAATCGAAGCGGATTTTCTGCATTTTGGCGTCGAGCAGGCGGCCACCCACCATCGCCTTGACGTAGGTCGCTAGGTCCCTGGCGGTCGACACCACGCCCCCGGCAGTCCACGCCCATGAGGGGCTGGAGTCGGTCTCGTCGAGCGGCTCAAACGTCCCCCTCAGCGCCGCCGCCAGCTTGTCCTTGGGCACCGCATAGCTGTCGATAGTCTCGGCGTTGGTGAGGAACTGATAGCCCTCCGGGTGAGGATCGGGCAGTGCCCATTCGGCCGGCAGCGGAAGCGAAGTGTGCTTCAGTCCCAAAGGCTCGAAGATGCGCTCCCGGAACGCGTCCGATGCTGACATTCCGGTGACCTTCTCGATGATCAGTCCGAGCAGCACCGTGTTGGTATTGCAATATTCGAACTCGGTATCGGGCGCGGCGTTAACCGGATGGGCGAAGGCGATGCGGAGCAGCTCCGCGGGCGTCCACGCCTTCTTCGGTTCCTTGTCCAGTGTCTGATTGAACTTGGTGTCCGATGTATAGCTGTAAAGGCCGCTGCGCATCTCGGCCAAATTGGCGATCGTGATCTTGTCGCCGTTGGGAACGCCCAGGACGTATTTCGAAACCGGGTCGGTCAGCGCGACCTTACCCTCCTGCGCCAGCTGCAGGATGACCGTCCCGGTCATCGTCTTGGTGTTGCTGCCGATGCGGAAATGGT
>JBKPJK010000420.1:0-4095 GCA_046730635.1 Pseudomonadota bacterium
GCGTTTGCCCTCGATCGGTCACCCGAACGTTTCGAGGCTCGGCCACCTGCCAGGGTTCGCGGAGCCGAGCCTTTTTTTGGAAAGCATTAAGGCGCAAATGCGCTAGGCACCTCGGCCCGCCCAGGAGCCGCTCGCCGCTGATCTGGTTTGCATCGGCATTGATCGTGAGCTCGGTTTTCGCGTCAGCAGGCATAATCCTGCTTGCCCTGATCCTGAGCTAAGAATCCCCTCGTCGAAGCGGTGCTAGCCGCCGCTCACAGAATCCCGCCGCCGAGCATGAGCCGGACCACGCCGATGACGATCACGAAGAGGTTGAGGTTACGACCGGCCGTGCCGCGCGAGATCAGGCCGACGGCAGCCCCGATGATCGCAAGCGGGATGATTAGCCAATTGGCCCAGCCCAGCAGCGGGACGAAGGCAATCAGCGCGCAGACCAGCGCGACGAAGCCGATGATCAATGAAACGAGGTTGAACATGGCTTCCGCCTAGCATCATTCCGGCGCTTGCGGCAGGCGCGGGGCGCGGAGCAGTGCAGTGACGTATAGCGCGAGTGCTATCCATATGGCTGGGAAGGCGACGGCGTGGGCGTTGGTGAAGGGTTCGCCGTAAAGAGCGACCGCGATCAGGAACTGCAGCGTCGGCGCGATGAACTGAAGCATGCCGAGGGTCGAGTAAGCGAGCTTGCGAGCAGCAGCCGTGAACAGGATCAGCGGTGTCGTAGAGACGATGCCGGCCGCAAGCAGCAGTGCAGTTTCCATCGATCCGCTGCCCATGACCGGCGTGCCCGCGGCTCCGCGCCATAGGAGCCACGCGGCCGCGAAAGGAAACAGCAGGGCGGTTTCGATGCCGAGGCCGGTCACCGCGTCGGCAGCCACGATCTTGCGCAGGAGCCCGTAGGTCGCGAACGTCGCGCAGAGCGTCAGGCTGATCCACAGCTGGCTGAGCGCTCCAGCCGCGAGGACCGAGATCCCCGCGCCGGCAATTGCGACGGCGGTCCATTGCGGCCGGTTCAACTTCTCATGCAGCACGAACCGCCCGAGCAGCACGTTGGCGAGGGGGTTCAGATAATATCCGAAGCTCGCCGCCAATATGCGACCGCTCGTCACGGCATAGACGTAGAGGAGCCAATTTCCGCCGATGAGCAGCGCCGTAACCACGAGCACACCGAGCGTACGGGGCTGCCCGAGGGTGCGCTTGAGCTTGTCCCACCCACGTCCCGCCGCAATCAAGATCGCCAGGAAAGGCAGGGACCAGAGCACCCGGTGCGCGACGATGTCGGTGGCGGGGATGTCGCGAAGCGCCTTGAAATAGATCGGCAGCACGCCCCACAGCGCATAGGCGGCGATGCCGAAGACGAAGCCCTGACTGGACGAATGGGTTGTCGCTGTCGCTTTTTCCGGCGCGTTCATTGGAGCGGCCCGTAGCGGCGGTGAGGCATTGGTTGAAGAGCGTGGTTAACGTCCCGTTAGTTGATACTTAACCAACGGCCTGTCACTCTTGCATGCAACGGAGGCATGAGTGCCCTTAGCCCGCCCAATGGTTACCAAACGCGCCCGCGTCGTCGCGCTTATCGGCATCTGCCTGCTGACCGGATGCGAGACGAAGCCCAAGCTGCCGCCGGGCGCTCGGCCGGTCGTCGAGGTCGAGCCACCGCTCAAATCCAACGCCTGGAAACAGCTCGCGACACAAGCGGACGAGGACCGCCTGGCGCGGATCGATAGCGCCTGGCAGCAGGCGCTGACCGAGGCCGGAAAGAGCTTCGGAGCGGAAATCCGCAAGGAAGGCGATCTGCTGAAGCCGCGAGCGGCGCTTCCGCGCCCGGCTCCGACGCCGGGGAGCTACAATTGCCGGCTAATCAAGCTCGGCCAGTCGTCGCCGAAGACGCGGGCGTACGAGAGCTTCAAGCCCTTCTTCTGTTACGTCGAGGTCGAGGGGGACCTGCTGACCATCGTCAAGCAGACGGGCAGCCAGCGGCCGGCGGGCCGTTTGTGGGAGGATGACGACCCCAATCGACTCATCTTCCTCGGCAGCCTGGCGCTTGCCAACGAGGACCAGCCGCTCGCCTATGGCGACGACCCCAAGCGCGACATGGCCGGCGTGCTCGAGCGCATCGGACCCTTCCGCTGGCGCCTGGTCATTCCCTGGCCGCAGAGCACTTCCAAGCTCGACGTATTCGAGCTGACGCCCGTCGCCAAGCAGCCTGCCGGGTGACTCAAGCAGCATGAGCGGCGCGGGGCTGCTCGCGGATCCGGCCGAGGTCCGCGCGATCCTGGTTGCGTCGGCGAAGGCGGGGAAAGCGATCAGCTATTCGGAGGTTCTGGCTCTCCTCGGCCACGACTTCACCCGGCCGAAGATGCGGGCCCTGTGCAAGGTTCTCGCCTATGTCGACGACGAGGCGGAGGAGCGCGGTGAGCCGGAGCTTGCAGTGCTGGTCGTTCGTCAGTCCGATCGCCTGCCTGGACAAGGCTGGTGGATCGGCGGGGCGAAGAAGCACGGCTACACCGGGCAGTGGGAAGGACCTGCGGCGGCGAGGTTGATCCGCAAGATCCAAAAGCGTGCTTTCGAACATTGGGCGGGACGCAAGCCCTAGCATTCGCTAGGAAGCGCGCCCCATGCCCGAAGCGCGCACCTTCACCGTCAGCGAGGACGACGACGGAATCCGGCTCGACCGCTGGTTCAAGCGGCACATGCCCGACGTCAGCTTCAACATCGTCTCGCGCTGGTCGCGGACCGGGCAGCTGCGGGTCGACGACAAGAAGGCGGTGCCCGGCGACCGGATCGAAACCGGCCAGAAAATCCGCATTCCGCCCGCCGATGCTGCTCCGGCGCGGACTGCGCGGCCGCAGCGCAAGCGTGAGGAGTTGACCGAGGACGAGGTCCGCTTCGTTCGCGACATGGTGATCCACGAGGATCCCGGGGCATTCGTGCTGAACAAGCCGCCCGGCCTGGCGACGCAGGGCGGGACCAAGACCACGCATCATCTCGACCGGTTGCTCGATGGCCTGGCCGACGACCGCGGCCGACCGAAGCTGGTCCACCGGCTCGACAAGGATACGTCGGGCGCATTGCTCGTAGCGCGGACGGCCCGCGCCGCCGGCCATTTCGCCAAGGCCTTTTCGGGCCGGACGGCGAAAAAGGTCTATTGGGCGCTGGTCATCGGCGTGCCCGACCTCGACGAGGGGACGATCGATGCACCGCTCGCCAAGCAGCCCGGCACGGGCGGCGAGAAGATGCATATCGACGAGGAGCATGGGCTTCCGGCGAAGACGCGCTGGCGCACGATCGATCGCGCCGGCAATCGCGCGGCCTGGGTCGAGCTCCAGCCGCTGACGGGGCGCACCCACCAGCTGCGCGCGCATATGGCCGCGATCGGGCATCCGATCGTCGGGGACGCGAAGTACGGCGGCGCGGAGGCGTTTTTGACCGGCGGCGTCAGCCGCAAGCTTCACCTCCATGCACGGCGGATCCGCATCGATGCGCCGGAGGGCGGAAAGATCGACGTGACGGCTGAGCTTCCGGCGCATTTCGCAGAGACGCTGTCGACCCTGGGATTCGACCCGATGGCAGGGGATTTCATGCCGATGGAGCAGCCGGCGGCCCCGTCGCGCGAGGCGAAGCAGCGGAAAGCCGCCGCCGCGACAAAAGCGAAGCGCCGCGAGCGCCGGGGGGAGCGGCGTTCACGCGGCTCGCAGCCGAAGCGGGGTCGGCGCTAGTGCATCCCAATCGAGCGTTCGAATGGGCCTCTCGCCAGGAAATGCTGCAGTTCGTCGCCTCGCACGCCTTTGCGCATATCTTCACCGCGTCGGATCAGGGTCTGTTCGTAGTGCATGCGCCGGTGGTCGTGACGGAGGCCGGCAGGGTCCGCTTCCACGTGTCGCGGCGGAACCGGATCGCGAACCATCTCGACGGCCGGCGCGTGCTGATCAGCGTTTCAGGGCGCGAGGCTATCACAGTGCCAATTGGTACGCCTCGGAGGATCAGGTCTCGACCTGGCATTACGAGGCTGTGGAGATCGAAGGAGTGGCGCAGACTCTCTCCTCGGACGGTCTGGTCGGTCTACTCGACCAGCTCAGCGATACGATGGAGCGCCGGCAC
>JBKPJK010000421.1:0-4427 GCA_046730635.1 Pseudomonadota bacterium
GCCTTGAGCAAACCGCCGCGCACGCCGAGGAGGCGAAACGCGACCAAGCTGGCAGCGAGCATCGCGAGCAAGATCACCCAGCCCATCAGGCCCGCGTCTTCATTCGAATGCGTCTCCGGATCAGGAAAAGACCCGCGGCGAGCAGAGCAAGCGGAGCGAGCCACAATGGCCAAGCCGCCGGCTCGGCGGTCGGCTTGTAGCTGATCCAGGTCCCATAACGCTCTACGAGCCAGGCGCGGATGGCCGCTGGGGGCTCGCCCGCCGCTATTCGGCGGCGCACGAGATCGCGCATGTCGCCCGCAAGCTCGGCGTCCGAATCGGCGATCGACTGCCCCTGGCAGACGAGGCAGCGCAGCTCCTGCATGAGAGCCTGCGCCCGAGCCTCCTCGCCCGGGTCGGGAAGCTGGCGGTTGGCCCAATAAGCGGGCGGAAGATTGCTGTCGGCCAACAGCGGCTGGGCGGCGAGAAGAGCCAGAGAGATGAGAACTGACCTCATCGCGACTGCTCGAGCTTATTGAGGATCATGGGCACGTCCCCGCCCTCGATCGGTCCGATATGCTGATAGCGGATCACGCCGCGGCCATCGACGATGAAGCTCTCCGGAACTCCGGACGAACCGAGCGCAATCTGCACCTGGCTCCGAACGTCGCTACCGATCCGCTCGTACGGGTCTCCGTTGTTTGCAAGGAAGGCGGCGACATCCTCGGGCCGGTCGCGGACCGCGATGCCGTCGATCGGAACGCCGCGCGCCTTTAGCTGCTGCAGCACCTTCACTTCGCCGATGCACGGCACGCACCAGCTCGCGAAGATGTTGACGATGCGCGGTTGCCCCGTTGCGAGCTCCGTCGACGAAAGCGCTGGTTTGGGCGGAACTGCTGCCGGCAATGCAAAGACCGGAAGCGGCCGTCCTTCCAGCTTCGAAGAAACGTTGGTGTCGACAGGTGTCGCCAGCCGCCAGACCAATGCGACGATCACGAGCAGCAAGACTGCGAGCGGTGCGAAACGGATCGCGCGCGTCATGCGTAACCCTTCTTCCGCCAGTCGGGCTCGCCTCGCCTGCGGCGCCAGACCCGCCCAAGCAGCGCAAGGGCACCCCCGAGCGCGATCAGGGCGCCGCCTGCCCAGATCAAGGTGACGAACGGCTTCCACCACAATCTCAGCTGCCAGCCTCCAGACGGATCGGGTTTGCCCACAACGGTGTAGAGTTGGCCGTTCCAGAACGTCTCGATCGCCGCCTCATTCGTTTCCGTGGGCGGATCGGAGAAGTAGCGCGTCTCGGGCTTCAAGATCTCCACCCCGCTTCCGCGCGACGCGCGCAGGTCGGCCTCAAGCGCCGTCCAATTCTTGCCTGCCGTCGGCGTCACGTCCTTCAAGAGAACGGTCCACGGGCCGACCATGAGCTTCTCGCCGGGCTTGATCACAGCGAGCCGTTCGCTGGTGAAAGCGCCGTTCATCCCCATGCCCGCGAGCGCAACGGCGATTCCGAGATGGGCCACGACCATGCCCCACGTCGCCAACGGCGTTCGCACCGGATTTCGGCCGATGAGGGGAAGGACGCTCGCGCTTGCCAGGAACGCAGCCACGGTCAGACCGAGGCGCGGAAGGATCGTCATTCCAGGAGCGAGGATGATGGTGATCGCGAGCGCGGTCACTCCAAGCAGCGCCGGCACCGTCAGCCGGTTCCAGACGGGCCGCCGTTCGCGTCTCCAGCTCAGCAATGGCCCGATGCCGATCAGCACGGCGAGGATGAGGGCCAGCGGTCCGGCCACTGCGTTGAAATAGGGGGCGCCCACGGAAAGCTTCTCGCCGCTCACCGCTTCGACCAGCAGCGGATAGAGCGTTCCCAGGAATACGATGCCAAGGATCACGCTCAGCAGCAGGTTATTTATGACAAGGCCGGTCTCGCGGCTCACCAGCTCGAATGGCGCCCCCTCCTTCAGCGTCGCTGCGCGCGCAGCGAACAACGTGAATGCGGCACCGACATAGATGGCCAGCAGCGCCAGCAGGAAAGTACCCCGCTCCGGATCGATCGCGAAGGCGTGCACTGACGTCAGAATGCCCGAGCGCACCAGGAACGTTCCGACCATCGACATGGAAAATGCAATGACGGCCAGCATCATCGTCCATGCCTTGAGCGCGCCGCGAGCGGCCAGCACGTTGATCGAATGAAGCAAAGCCGTCGCCGCCAGCCACGGCATCAGCGACGCATTCTCGACCGGGTCCCAAAACCAATAGCCGCCCCACCCGAGCTCGTAATAAGCCCAGTAGCTGCCGGCGGTGATTCCGAGGGTCAGGAAGATCCACGCCGCCAACACCCACGGTCGCATCGCCCGCGCGAGCCGCGCATCGACTTCGTTCGTCAGCAGAGCGCCGACCGCGAGGCTGAACGCGATCGAGAGGCCTACATAGCCGACATAGAGCGTCGGTGGATGGAAGGCCAAGCCAGGGTCCTGCAGCAGCGGATTAAGGCCCTGCCCGTCGGGCGGCGCCGGAAACAGTCGCGCGAAGGGATTGGAGGCGACCAGCAGGAAAGCGTAAAAGCCGAGCGCCAGCGTCGCTTGCGCGCCCAGCGCCGCGATCAGGGTCCGCTCCGTCGTGCGCCGCGATAGCAATGCGAAGAATGCGCCGGCGACGGAAAGTACGGTCACCCACAGAAGAATGGAGCCTTCGTGGTTTCCCCACGCCCCGGCGACCTTATAGACGAAGGGCTTGGCGGAGTGGCTGTTCTCGAACACGAGCGCGACCGACATGTCGCTTCGGGCGAACACCAGCAGAAGCATCGCAAAAGCGATCAGTGTCAGAGCCCCCTGAACGACGGCGACCGCGCGCACGGTGCTTCGAACGTCGAGCTGGCTGCGCAGGGCGAGCACCATCAGAATGAGCTGCAGGAGCGCCAGCCCAGCTGCGAGCCACAAAGCGGCGAGTCCGGTCTCGGCAATCACTTCTCGACCGTCTTCCCAGCCTTATGCTCCGCCGCAAGGTTGCCGAGCTCGGGCGGCATGTACCGCTCGTCATGCTTGGCCAGGATGGTGTCGGCGACGAACACGCCGCGATCGAGACGGCCTTCCGCCACCGCGCCGCTGCCTTCGCGGAACAAGTCAGGGATGATGCCGCGGTAAACGACAGGAGTCCGAGCCTTTCCGTCGGTGACGGTGAAGCGGATCGTGACTCCGTCGGGCTGCCGTTGGACCGAGCCCCGCTCGACCATTCCGCCGAGCCGCATGGCCTTTCCCTGCTCCGCCTTTCCCGCGGCAATGTCGGCCGGCGTGTAGAAATAAGAAGCCTGGTTCCTGAGGCCCCACATCGCGAGCAGAATCGCACAGAATAACGCGACGACGGCGGCGGCCACGAGGGCGAGCCGCTGGTTCTTCGGCTTCATTTGCGCTTGAGAGCGTCGGCCGCGGCTTCGGAGCGGCGCATCGACGCATATCCCCAAAGCAGCAGCGCAAGCGTCAGCGCGACGGCGACCGAATAAGCCGCGACGACGAAGGGCCACGGATTCATTGGGCGCCCAGCCTACGCATCCGAGCCTCGACCTTGGTCTGCGCGAGCTCGGCCCTGATACGCATCAACGTCGCCGCGCCGAACAGGCAGGTGAAGCCGATCATCGTTAGCGGCAGCGGCCAAAGGATGCTGTTGTCGATCGTCGAGCCGCCGAGCCCGATGCTCTGTCCCTGATGCAGCGTGCGCCACCAAAGGACCGAAAAGTGGATGATCGGGAGATTGATCGCTCCAACGATTCCGTAAATCGCCGCAATGCGCCCGTCACCACTTCGCTCCCGTTCCGCAGAAGCCAGCGCGATATAGCCGAGATACATGAAGAACAGGACGAGCATCGAGGTCAGGCGTCCATCCCATTCCCACCAGGTGCCCCAAGTCGGCCTGCCCCAGATCGAACCGGTGACCAGGCAGATTGCCGCAAAGGTCGCGCCCGCAGGAGCGACGGCCCGTCCGGCGACGGCAGCCAGCGGATGCCGCCATACGAGCTGACTGATCGACGCTCCCGCAATGCCGAGCCAACCGGCCATCCCGAGCCAAGCCGAAGGCACGTGGACGTAGAGGATTCGGACGGTTTCGCCCTGCAAATAGTCGGGAGGGGTTAGCGTCAATCCTGCAACCATTCCGACGATCGCCAGCGTAAGGCCGATCAGCAGCAACCATGTGGTCGCGGGCCGTGCGAAGCGCAGGAACCGTGCAGGATTTGCAAGGGCGTGCATTGCGCCGCCGCTTATGCCCTTCCGATGAGCCGCTGCGCCATGGCGTCTGCGACGGCGGCCGGATCCCGGCCCGTCTCGGCGCTCTCGGCCCAGATCTGCTCCAGCCGCACGGGAATGCCCTCGATGCGTTGGCGGACGAGGCTTGCGTCGCCGTCACCGACATATTCGGTACACACGTTGATGATCCCGCCGGCGTTAATGACGTAGTCC
>JBKPJK010000422.1:0-6418 GCA_046730635.1 Pseudomonadota bacterium
GTATCGCCTCGGCTTCGCGGTCGCGCTAATCGTGTTCATCTTCGACCAGCTGAGCAAGTGGATCGTGACCGGGCCGCTCGGGGTCAATCAGATCGGAGCTCAGCTCTACCTGCTCCCCTTCTTCCAGTTCACCTACACGCAGAACAACGGCATTTCGCTCGGCCTGCTCAATGCGACCAATCCGGTCGGGCGCTGGATGCTGGTCGGCCTCACGACCGCGATCGCGATCGGGGTTGCGGTGTGGATCGGGCGCGAGAAGAACCGGCTCGACCAGATCGCGCTGGGGATGGTACTCGGCGGAGCGCTCGGCAACATCCTCGACCGCACGCTGCATGGCTATGTGACGGACTTCCTCGACTTGCATTTCGGCGAATTTCGGCCGTTCCTCATCTTCAACGTCGGCGATGCGGCGATCAGCATCGCCGTCGTCCTGCTGTTGCTGCGAGCGTTTCTCACTCGTAAGGAAGATTCCAAGGAGACCATCGAACATGCGTAAGATTCTTGCCGCCGCAGTGCTGCTGGGAGCCGTTGCAGCGAGCGGATGCGCAACGCGCGGGAAAACGCCGGACGAATTCGCGGTCGCTCGCAATGCGCCGCTGATCGTCCCACCCGATTTCAACCTCGCGCCGCCGGTCGCCGGAACCGCCGGGCTCACTCCGGGCGAGGCGCAGCAACAGGCGATCGACACGCTGTTCGGCAGCCCGGCGCCGCGCAGCAATGCGGAGACGAGCCTGCTCGACCAGGCCGGCCGCAACGACGCGCAGTTCGGCATCCGCTCGACGGTGGGCGACCCGTCGACGCGGGTTGTCGACCACGGCCGAACGACGCTGACGATTCTCAGCGCTCAGCCGGCGGACAGCAACATCGCATCCGCCCAGGCCGGGCAATGACGGGGTTGTTTCAAACGAACGGGGCTGGAAAACTCTAAGGAATGGCAGAGCAAACCCTATCCGCGCGCCTCGTAGAGGTGGAATCCATGCTCGACCGGTCGAAACGCCGGTTCGAGGAAGGCACACGATTGGTCGAGGACGCGCACAAGATCCTCGCCGACCTGCAGCAGGCGCTGATCGGCAGCCCTCGCACGGTATCGCCGGAGGACAGCGAGGAGGCCGCGTCGCGCCTTTTGACGTCGCTCAAGGCGAGCGGAAGCGAGATGCCGGAGAGCCTGTGCGGAGGGCGGCTTAGCGTCGACCAGGTGCAGCGCCTGATCCGCATCGACGGCCACCCGATCGGCATTACCGAGATGGAATATCGCGTGCTCGAGCTGCTGGCCTTTGCGCGCAACAATGTCGTCACCCGCGCGATGCTCCTGAAGCATCTCTATCGCCGCGCCGACGACCAGCCGCAGCCCAAGATCATCGACGTGTTCATCTCCAAGCTCCGCAAGAAGCTCCGCAATGCCAGCGGTGGTGCGGAGTTCATCGAGACGATTCCGCAGCGCGGATGGATCCTGCGGGACGTCGACGAGAAGAGCGGCGCCTAACTCCGTTTAATTCTTTGTTAGCAGCGCTCCGGTTAGCCCGGAGCAATGCTGCACTTGTTTCCCGATGCTGCGAGCGATTCGAGGCCCAAGGCCTACGAGGAAGCCGTGTCGCGGCTGGCGAGCGTGCGGCAGGCCCTGCGGCTGGTCGATCCGTTCGGCGCGGGCCCTGCTTCTGACCTGGACGACGACGCCAACATGGCGGCCGCGTGGCACGATGCCGGCGACGCTAAACGGAAATTGTTCGGCAACCGCTCGGCTCAGCTGGTCGGGGCAACCGCTGCCGGGGTCGAGGCGCTGCTCGACGAACGGCAGCGGGGCCGTGAGCCCCACGAAGAGGCCAGCAAGGCGCTCGTAGATCAGATCCGCCGCGAGATGGCAGCGGTTTCGCGTATCATCCTCGGCTAGGCCGGACCCGTAGCCTTTGGCGTCGAAGGGTCGGCGCCCCATTCGCTCCAGCTTCCATCGTAGAGCCTGGTTGCATCGTTCCCCAGAAGATGCGCGGCAAAGATTATGCTGTTCGCCGTCACGCCCGAGCCGCAGCTCGCGACGAAGGGTTTCGCGGGGTCGGCTCCAGCCTCGGCGAAAAGACGCTTCAGCTCCTCTTTCGATTTGAATGTGCCGTCCTCATTGTAGAGCGACGCGAACGGCAGGTTGCGCGCTCCGGGAATATGACCGGGTTCGACGCCGGGACGAGGATCGGCTTCGCTGCCTTCGAACCGCCCCTTCCCCCGCGCGTCGATCAAAGCCTCGCGCAGTCCGGCGAGAATGTCCTCCTTGGTGACGACTTGCTCGCGGTTTTCCCGCGCTTCGAAGCGCGCCCGCCGCGGCTCCGGCTCCCCGGCTTCCGTGGCGCGCCCTTCCGCAAGCCATTTCTGGAAGCCGCCGTCGAGGATGGCCACGCTCCTCGCGCCGAAGTGGCGGAGCATGAACCAGCCTCGCGCCGCATTCCGGGTCGTGGAATTGTCGTAGACCACGATGCGGTCGTCGGTGCCGATGCCGAGCCGCTCCATCGCTTGGCCGAAGTCTTCCGCGGTCGACAGCATGTGCGGCGCAGGGTTCGAGCGGTCCGCCACTTCGTCGATGTCGAGGAAGCGAGCACCGGGGATGTGCGCGTGAAGATATTCATCGCGGCCGTTCCGCCCGGTCGACGGCATGTGCCAGCTCGAATCCACGACGACGAGATCCGGCTGTCCGAGATGTTCGGCGAGCCATTCCGTGGTGACGAGGGAGTCCATCGCCCCAGGATAGGCTTCAGCGTGCGCTGCTGCTAGTTCCGCGCGCCATGGAAACTCGTCATCTGGGCCAGTCCAGCGCCCTTCCGGCTTCGCCCGAGGAGGCGGTGCTCGACTATGTGCCCAACCCGCGGCCGGGCACGCTCTATCTCGTACGGTTCGCGGCGCCCGAGTTCACATCCTTGTGCCCCGTCACCGGGCAGCCCGACTTTGCCCATCTCGTGATCGACTATGCGCCGGACGAGACGATCGTCGAGAGCAAGAGCCTCAAGCTTTTCTTAGGTTCTTACCGCAACCATTGCGGCTTTCACGAGGATGTCACGGTGGGGATCGGACAGCGCCTGATGAGCGAGATGAAGCCCAGGTGGCTGCGGATCGGCGGCTATTGGTACCCGCGCGGGGGAATGCCGATCGACGTTTTCTGGCAATCGGGTGAGTCCCCGCAAGGCCTGTGGCTGCCCGACCAGGGCGTGCAACCGTATCGCGGTCGTGGCTAACCCTCCGAAGGTCGCCATTCTCGGAGCGGGGTCGGTCGGCTGCTTCATCGGCGGCTGCTGGCAGGCTGCTGGCGTGCCGGTCACCTTCATCGGTCGGCCTGCCCTCGCCGAGGACATTCGCGCCAACGGCTTGACCCTTAGCGATTACAGCGGCTGGCAGACTCATCTCGCCGACGTCGATTATCGCACGGATCCCGGCGCGCTGGCCGAGGCGGATATCATTGCGTTGACGGTCAAGAGCGCCGGGACTGCGGTTGCCGCGCGCGAAATCGGCGTGAATGGCCGGAAGGATGCCCTGGTCATCAGCTTCCAGAACGGCATCGGGAACGTCGACGTGCTCCGCCGCGAGCTCGGCGACTGGATGAACGTCGTACGGGGTTTGGTGCCCTATAATGTGGCGCATCTGGGCGTCGGCCACTTCCACAAGGGCGTCGCCGGCGAACTGTTCGCCGAGGAGAGACAGGACATGCGGTCCCTGTCGGAAGCGATCGGAGGCGGCCCGGCGGCACTTCGCCTTTCGACGGACATGGCCGGGCTGGCGTGGGGGAAGCTGCTCATCAACCTCAACAATGCAGTGAACGCCTTGTCGGGGCGAACGCTGATCGAAGAACTGCAGGAGCGCGATTATCGCCTGGTAGTCGCGGCGGCGCAGCGCGAGGGACTGAGACTGCTCCGGCGCGCGGGAATCAAGCCGGGCAAGCTCGGCCCGCTGCCGCCGAGCATGCTGTCGATGGCGATCGGCTCGCCCGATTGGCTGTTAAACAAGGTCCTCCTGAAGGCCTGGAAGAGCGACGAGCGCGCGCGATCGTCGATGGCCGACGATCTGGCCGCCGGACGCAAAACCGAAGTGGATTACATCAACGGCGAGCTGGTCGCTCTTGCCGAGCGGCTTGGCACCGAGGCGCCGATCAACCGCGCGATCGTGTCGCTCATTCGCTGGGCCGAAACCGGAGCAAAGCCGTGGGCTCCGGCCGCACTCCGCCGCGAGGTGCTCGGAAGTTAAGGCGTCCTAGCGGGGCGCGATCTCGTGCGGCGGAACGATGTGATCTTCCGCCAAGGGCGGTGCCGATGCAGCTTGGCTGCGGGTCCAGGCGTACAGGCCAAGCACGGCCACCGCGAACACCACGATCCCGAGCGGGATCGCCCAGGCGAAATCGATCAGGATCGCAAGCGGCGCGTCCTTGTTCGTAGCCGCGACGACGCCGGAGAAAATCACTCCGAACAGGCTTTCGCCGACGATCAGGCCGGTGGCGAGGAGGACGCCCATCCGCTGCGCAAACTCGGGGTTCGTCGAGCGCGCCGCCCACTTCTCGTACAGATAGCCGAGCACGGCGCCGATCGGGATCAACAAGGTCAGCGCCATCGGCAGGTAAATACCCATTCCGACGGCGAGCGGAGGAAGCGCCCCCCGCTTGGTCTTGCGCAGCAGCTCGTCGACGATGACGACGACGACGCCGATGATCGCGCCGTAGCCGATCAGGTTCCAGTCGAGATTGCCGCCAAGAACGCCCTGAGCGATCGCGGAGATCAGCTGCGCTTGCGGCGCGGCCAGGGCGCTCGCCTTCGCCCCGGGTGCGCCCTGGAAGGTGAAGGCCGTATTGAGGACGTCGAGGATCGGCGGGATCACGACCGACCCGAAGATGACGCCGAGCACGAGCGCGACCTGCTGCCGCCACGGTGTGGCCTCGACCAACTGGCCGGTTTTCAAATCCTGCAGGTTGTTGTTCGAGATCGTGGCCACGCCGAAGACGATCGCCGTCACGAACAACGCAAACGCGACCAGCGACTTCGACATGTCGCCGCCTGCGTTCGGAAACAGCGCCGCGAGGATCAGCGCGATCCCGAGCACCGAAAGGATGCCGACACCCGAGATCGGGCTGTTCGATGCACCGATCAGGCCCGCCATGTAGCCGCAGACCGCGGCAATCACGACGCCGGCGATCAGGATGTAGACGATACTGATCAGGATCGTCGCGGTCGGGCTGTCAGCGATCGGCGGCGTGCTTGCAAAGGCATGGAGGAGCAGGCCGATCGGGATCATCGACAGGAGAATGACGAGCGTGACCGTGCCGATCGGGATGTCGCGCTCGGTCAGCGGAAGCGCTTCGCCGCGGCCGGCCTTGCGCTCGCGATTGGCGGCCAGGGCGCCGCGGATGCCGGCAATGATCGGGCCGATGATGCGGAGCAACGTCCAGATCGCGGCGATGCCAATGGTTCCCGCACCGATGAAGCGGACCTTGTGAACGAACACGTCGCCGATGAAGTCGTCGAGGCTCGTCCCCGCCGGAATCGCGCCGGCGAGCGACGTATAATGGGGCACAAGATAGGCCCAGCTGATCAGCAGGCCGACGAACATCGCAGCGCCGACCGCGAGCCCGACGAGGTGGCCGACGCCGATCAGGGCCAGCGAGAAGCTGGTCGAGACCTGCGTCGCTCCGGAACCGGTGCGAAAGGCCTTGGAAGCGGCGGAAGCCACGACGCCCAAGGCCGCAAGCAGTGCGTAGCCTGCCGAAACGATCGAGCTCCAGATGATCATGACGAGGCCGCGGCGATTCTCTTCGGTACCGCCGACGCCCGCGCCGACCTTGAGCACTTCGGCCGCAGCGATGCCTTCGGGATAAGGCAAGTCGGTACCCGTCACGAGCGCTCGCCGTAGGGGAACGGAATACATGACGCCGAGAATGCCGCCGATGGCGATCACTGCGACGGAGAGCCAGTAAGGAAAGCCAGTCCACCATCCGACCATGACGAGGCCGGGCAGGACGAAGATGATCGCCGACAAGGTCCCGGCGGCCGACGCGATCGTCTGGACGATGTTGTTTTCCTGGATCGTCGAATCCTTGAACGCCTTCAAGACCGCCATCGAGATCACGGCGGCCGGAATCGACGTTGCAAAGGTGAGGCCGATCTTAAGGCCCAAATACACGTTGGCTGCAGTGAAGACGACGGTGATGAGCGCGCCGAGGAT
Organism: Pseudomonadota bacterium; assembly: GCA_046730635.1. Taxonomy (GTDB): domain Bacteria; phylum Pseudomonadota; class Alphaproteobacteria; order Sphingomonadales; family Sphingomonadaceae; genus Sphingomicrobium. Next base: position 6,181 of record JBKPJK010000422.1, read on the forward strand.
GACGCCCCGGATTGTCAGCTCCTTGATGTCCTCGCCTGCGCGAAGGCCCTTGTCCCGCGGCATCAATGTTCCCCTCGTATGCTAAATCTCAAAGTTCCGGACACGTGCCTGCCGGCGCCGGCGTCGAGTGCCGCCGCAGAGCGCGCCATTCGCCATTGTCGCGGACCCAGACGTCCGTCAGAACGACGCAATCCTCGATCACACGGCCGAGATATTTGACGCGCCATTTCGCCTGCAC
>JBKPJK010000423.1:0-4021 GCA_046730635.1 Pseudomonadota bacterium
ATCTGGCGTCGAGCTTTTCGACCCTCGCGATCTCGCGCTCCGCCTCCACCCTGTCGAACAGCCTGGGCGCCTTGCCGCCTCCACGCCGCGCAAGATCGGGGACGGCCTCCAGTGCGGCCGCTGCGCTGCCGAAGCGCCGCATCAACTGGCGGAACGTCACCGGACCGATGCCGGACGTACGGACCAGCCTCAGCCGGTCGACGAGATCTTCATTCAAGCCTTGGCTCTCCCAATGCGTGGCTCGGTCCCGGCCTTCAGGCGAAGGATGTTCTCGCGGTGCTTCCACAGGACGAGCAGCGCGAAACCGAGCAGCATTGGGAAGAGCATGGAGTGAAAAACGAGGGCAGTGATAGGCGCGCTGACGGCAGCGGCGATTCCCGAGACCGACGAGATTCGGATCGTCAGCAGGAGCAGGAGCCAGACGGCCGCGTAAACGATTGCAGCCGGCCACAGCAGCGGGATCAGCACGCCAAGCAAAGTCGCGACGCCCTTTCCGCCGCGAAACTTGAGCCATACCGGATACAGGTGGCCCACCAGCGCCCCGGCCCCCGCCGCCGGTCCCGTCTCCGCCCCGAAGATTCGCTGCGCAATGAGAATCGCCGCGGTCGCCTTGAGGCAGTCGAGAATGACCGTCAGCGCGGCGAGCAGCTTGCTTCCCGTCCGCAGCACGTTGGTCGCACCGATGTTGCCGGAACCGATCTTGCGCACGTCGCCCTTGCCGGCAAGCAAGGTGAGAACGAGCCCGAACGGAATCGACCCGAACAGATATCCTAGCGCAGAGGCGAAGAGCAGCTCCCGGGTCATCGGCGGCGGTGAGTAGCAAACCGGAACGGCAGCGCAACTTGCGGCTGTCGGCTTGGCCCGCCACAGAGCCGGCGTGAACGCGAACGCTCCCATTCTCTTCTTCGATTCCGGCGTCGGCGGGTTGTCCGTGCTCAGGCCCACCCGGGAGCTGCTGCCCAACGCGCCGATCGTTTACGCTGCGGACAGCGCCGGCTTTCCGTATGGCAAGCGCAGCGAGGCCGAGATCGCTAGCCGCATCCCCGCGCTGCTGGGCCGTCTGGTCGAGCGATTCCACCCGCGGCTCGCGGTCGTCGCCTGCAACACCGCTTCGACCATCGCCCTCGAACATGTGCGTTCGGCGCTGGACTTGCCCGTCGTCGGCACCGTTCCAGCGATCAAGCCCGCTGCGGAAATCTCCAGGTCCCGCGTGATCGGCGTGCTCGGCACCGAAGCGACGGTTCGTCAGCCTTATGTCGACGACCTTGCCGAGAGGTTCGCGGGTGATTGCACGATCGTCCGTCACGGCTCGCCCGCGCTGGTCGAGCTTGCCGAAGCGAAGCTGGCCGGCGAGGACGTAAGCATCGACGCGGTGCGAGCCGCAACGCTGCCGATGTTCGACACGCCGCAGGGAGAGCTCATCGACACGGTGGTTCTGGCCTGCACACATTTTCCACTGCTCGAAGACGAGCTTCGGGCCGCTTTCCCCAAGGTCGGCTACGTTGACGGCGGCACAGGCATCGCCCGCCGCATCGCCTGGCTGACGAGAGAGCAGCCGTGGCCAGCGAGCGCGCCTCAAGGCCTCATGCTTTTCACAGGGCTCGCGCGTCATCCTAGTCTCGCCATGTTGGGGCGCTACGGGATCGGCGAGATTAAATCCTTGTGAGGCGCGTCAATTGCGAGTCATTCGCAATGGAATATCCTGAGAGCGCCGGTTAAAGGGCGCGAAAGCGAGAGCCTGTTCCTTGGATTACGACCGTATCTTCCGATCCGCGATCGACCGCCTTCACGAAGAAGGCCGCTACCGCGTGTTCATCGATATCCTCCGGACCAAGGGCAATTTCCCGAACGCGATGTGCTTCGGCGGCAATGGGCCCAAGCCGATCACCGTCTGGTGCTCCAACGACTACCTCTGCATGGGCCAGCACCCGTCGGTCGTCGAGGCCATGGAAAAGGCGCTGCGGGACGTCGGAGCAGGCTCGGGCGGCACCCGCAACATCAGCGGCAACACCCATTACCATACCGAGCTCGAGGCCGAGCTCGCCGACCTCCACGGCAAGGAAGGCGCTCTGCTCTTCACGTCGGGTTATGTCTCGAATGAGGCCGCGCTTTCGACGCTCGGCAAGCTTCTCCCTGGCTGCGTGATCTTCTCGGACGAGCTCAACCACGCCTCGATGATCGCCGGCATCAAGAGCTCGGGCTGCGAGAAGCGCGTCTTCCGCCACAACGATCTCGAGCATCTCGAAGAATTGCTGGCAGAGGTCGATCCCGAAACGCCCAAGCTGATCGCGTTCGAGAGCGTCTATTCGATGGACGCCGACATCGCTCCGATCGGCGCCATCTGCGACCTTGCCGACAAGTATAATGCGCTGACCTACCTCGACGAAGTGCACGCGGTCGGCATGTACGGCGAGCGCGGCGGCGGTATCTCCGAGCGCGACGCGGTCGCGAACCGCATCACGATCATCGAGGGCACGCTGGGCAAGGCGTTCGGGGTCATGGGGGGCTACATCTCGGCCAGCCAGATGATCGTCGACTGCATCCGCAGCTATGCGCCGGGCTTCATCTTCACGACATCGCTGTCGCCGGTCCTCGTCGCAGGCGCCCTGGCAAGCGTCCGGCATCTCAAGCAATCGAATGAGGAGCGCCTGGCCCAGCAGGAATCGGCCGCGATGCTGAAGGCCAAGTTCGCGGCTGCCGGCCTTCCCGCCATGCCGAGCGTCACCCACATCGTGCCCTTGCTCATCGGCTGCCCGGTCAAGGCCAAGCGCATCAGCGACATTTTGCTCGCCGAATACGGGCTCTACGTTCAGCCGATCAATTACCCGACGGTCCCTCGCGGCACCGAGCGCCTGCGCTTCACGCCGGGCCCCCATCACACCGCGGAGATGATGGACGAGCTGACCGCCGCGCTCGTGGAAATCTGGAGCCGCGAAGAAATCCGCCTCGCGGCGTAAATTCCTAGCGTGGAATTGCCGTAAGCCATTGCTAGCATTGGCTCTACGATTCGCTGCAGGGGGCAGACTTGTCGGGATTCTCGTTGAGGTGGCTCTATAGTCCGCCACTGCGTTTGCGAGCAGTGCCGAACCGATGGGTGCCGTTCCTGCGGATCCTGTGGTTCCTGTCGATCTTCCTGGCGATCGCGGCGGTCGCCCTCGGAACGGTCTACGCACATCGTGAAGCTTATGAGATCCGGCCGGCGCTGGCGGCTCTTTCGCTCGACTATGATGTGGAGGACGACGGTCACATCTCGATGCAAGTCGCCTCGAAAGGCGATGCAACCTTCAGGCTCGTCGCCATCAACGGACAGCCGGTCAGCCCTGACATCCGCAACGGCGAGTTGGCGAAACGCCTCGATGCGGCCGGACTGATTGTGACGCTCGACCTCAGGGATGGGGATGGCAAGCCGGTCAGGGTCGTCCAGAAGCGCAGCGCCGGCCGACCGGACCCGGCAGCACAGCGAGCGCGGGACCTGCGCGTGGATGCCCGCCTGATCTCTGGCCTTCTCGCGTGCGGCGCTCTTCTGCTGTGCTCGGTCCTGCTGGCACTCCGGAGGCCGCGCGACCCGGTAACGCTCCTCTTCGCTTTCGCATTCGCAGGACTCGCGGCGACGATCGATCCGCCACTCGCGATGTGGCTGGCTCACGGCTGGCCGTGGCCCTACGCCGTCGTCTCGACAGCCTGGTTCTATCTGCTGCTGATCGCGCTTTCGGTATTTCCGGACGGCATCTTCGTACCGAAGTTCGGCCGTTGGATACTGCTGGCGGGGATTCCGGTGGCGATCTTCGTCTCCGTGATGAATTCCTATTTCAATCTGCAGGCGGTCGTCGCCTTCGGAGCGCTGTTCGGCATTTTGGCTGCGCAGATCCGCCGCTATCGCCGTGCAGGCGCGGGCATCGAGCGCCAGCAGATCAAATGGGCAGCGTTCGGATTCGCCGCGGGCTTCTTCCTCGTTGCATGCGCCGTCGCTTTGGTACCGTTCCTGCCAAGCGACCCGAACAAGTCGAACATGGCGCTGAAC
>JBKPJK010000424.1:0-6068 GCA_046730635.1 Pseudomonadota bacterium
CAGAAGAGCCAGCACCGAAGTGCCGCCCCCCAAAGCGACCGATGGTCGTGGCTCCCCAGCCAGTTCCTGTGGCTTCCCTTGAATTTAAGGCCGCAGCTGAATCGCTCGCGGCCCCGTGTGACAGTTTTATATCAGAACTCAGCTCAAATTGCGAGTCCCAGCTGAGGGGATTCCCCAACCTTATCCTCAGTTAAGTTATGGAGGCCGAGGCCCAGAAGCCGAACTCCCTTCGGAAGCGGGTGCAGCGTCTCTAGCAGCGCCTGTCCGGCCCGCGTGAAGGTCTCAAGATCGGGAACGGTCGAACCGAAGCTTTTCGAACGCGTGATAATCGTGAAATCCCCATATTTGATCTTGAGAGTCACGGTCCGTCCGGCAACGTCGGCGCGCTTCACCCGGTCCCACGCATAGCCGGCGATGCGGATCAGCTCGTCCGCCAAGCGGTCCGGATCGCGCAGGTCCCCTTCGAAAGTCCGCTCCGCGCTGACGGATTTGTAAGGTCGATCGGGCTTCACCTCCCGTTCGTCGATTCCCCGGCAAATCCGCCAATACCACTGGCCGGAGCTCCCGAACTGGGCCTCAAGGGCCGGTAGGCTCCATTCGCGCAGGTCGGCCCCGGTGAGAATGCCCAGTCGCTCCATCTTTTTCGCGGTTACCGGCCCGACTCCATGGAACCGCGCCACGGGCAGTGAGGCAACGAACTCGGCGCCCTTCTCCGGCGTGATGACGCACAGCCCATCGGGCTTGCGATGGTCCGACGCGAGCTTGGCGACGAACTTGCAATAGGAAACGCCGGCGGAGGCGGTAAGCCCGGTCTCCTCCCGGATCCGGCGCCTGATGTCCTGCGCGATCGCCCGGGCGCTGCCGAGGCGGTGGCGGTCCTCAGTCACGTCGAGATAGGCCTCGTCGAGGCTGAGCGGCTCGACGAGGTCGGTGTAGTCGAGGAAAATCGCTCGGATCTGCTGCGAGACCGTACGATAGACGTCGAATCGAGTCTTCACGAAGATGAGCTCGGGACAGCGGCGCTTGGCAGTGACCGAAGGCATGGCCGAGCGGACACCGAACTTTCGCGCTTCGTAGCTCGCCGCCATCACGACTCCGCGGTGCTGGCCGCCAACGGCGACGGGCTTGCCGCGAAGCTCGGGATGATCGCGCTGCTCCACGGACGCGTAGAAGGCGTCCATGTCGACGTGGATGATCTTCCGGATGGGACGCTCGTCGCTTTGCATCGCAGCTAGGTTCTGATTAAGGGCGCAGCCCATGAACATCCACGAATATCAGGCAAAAGAGCTGCTTGCTAAGTACGGTGTCCCCGTACCGGCGGGCTATCCGGCGATGAGCGTCGATGAGGCGGTGGAAGCCGCGCAGCGGCTCCCCGGACCGCTGTGGGTCGTGAAGGCCCAAATCCACGCCGGCGGCCGCGGCAAGGGCAAATTCAAGGAGCTCGGGGAAAGTGCCAAGGGCGGCGTCCGCCTTGCCCATTCGATCGACGAGGTGCGTGAGCACGCGGCGGAAATGCTCGGCAAGACATTGGTGACGGTTCAGACGGGTCCGCAGGGCAAGCAGGTCCAACGTCTCTACATCACCGACGGCGTCGACATCGCGAAGGAATATTATCTCGCGATCCTCGTCGACCGCGAAACCGGTCGCCCGGCGATCGTCGCCTCGACCGAAGGTGGGATGGACATCGAGACGGTCGCTCACGAGACGCCGGAGAAGATCCGGACGATGACGATCGATCCGGCCACCGGCCTGATGCCGCACCACGGCCGCGAAGTTGCTGCTGCACTGGGTCTCACGGGCGATCTTGCGAAGCAGGCCGCCAAGACGCTCGGCAGCCTTTACCAGGCCTTCCTCGGCACTGACGCTTCGCAGGTCGAGATCAATCCGCTGGCCGTCACCGACAAGGGTCAGCTGATGGTGCTCGACGCGAAGGTCGGCTTCGACAACAATGCCGAGTTCCGCCATCCCGACCTCGAGGAGTTGCGCGATCTTTCGGAAGAGGATCCGATGGAGATCGAAGCGTCGAAGTTCGACCTCAGCTACATCAAGCTCGACGGCTCGATCGGCTGCATGGTCAACGGTGCCGGGCTCGCCATGGCGACGATGGACATCATCAAGCTGGAGGGTGGAGAACCGGCCAACTTCCTCGACGTCGGCGGCGGCGCTTCCAAGGAGAAGGTGACCGCGGCGTTCAAGATCATTCTGAGCGACCCGGCGGTGAAGGGCATCCTCGTCAATATTTTCGGCGGCATCATGCGCTGTGACATCATCGCGGAAGGAATTGTCGCCGCTGCACGAGAAGTAGACCTGCACGTGCCGCTAGTCGTCCGCCTCGAAGGTACCAACGTGCAGCAGGGCAAGGACATACTCGCCTCGTCCGGACTGCCGATCATTGCGGCCAACGACTTGGGCGACGCGGCGAAAAAGATCGTGGCGGAGGTGAAGGCTCCGGTCGCTGCATGAATTTGCCGTCGTCCCGGCCTTGAGCCGGGATCCGCCTTTTCTTCGACTCTTGGAGAAAAGGCAGGCGGGTGCCGGATTAAGTCCGGCATGACGAAGAAAGGGTAGGGAATGAAGGTTCTGGTCGCGGTAAAGCGCGTCATCGATTACAACGTGAAACCCCGGGTCAAGATGGACGGCTCGGGCGTCGATCTCGCCAACGTCAAGATGAGCATGAACCCCTTCGACGAAATCGCGGTCGAGGAAGCGATCCGGCTCAAGGAGAAGGGTGCCGCGACCGAGATCGTCGCGGTGTCGATCGGACCTGCGAAGGCGCAGGAGACCTTGCGGACCGCGTTGGCGATGGGCGCCGACCGGGCGATCCTCGTCCAGACCGACGAAGAGGTCGAGCCGCTCGCCGTTGCCAAGATCCTCGCCAAGATCGCCGCCGAAGAGCAGCCGCAGCTGGTCATCCTCGGCAAGCAGGCGATCGACGACGACAATAATGCGACCGGCCAGATGCTCGCCGCTCTGCTCGGCTGGCCGCAGGGCACGTTCGCCTCGAAGGTCGAAGTTTCGGACAGCGCGACGGTCACTCGTGAGGTCGACGGCGGACTCGAAACGGTGAAGCTCAACCTGCCGGCGGTCGTCACGACCGACCTTCGTCTCAACGAGCCGCGTTACGCGTCGCTGCCCAACATCATGAAGGCCAAGTCGAAGCCGCTCGCGACCAAGTCGCCGGGCGATTTCGGCGTCGACGTCGCTCGCAGGCTGGAAACGCTGAAGGTTGTGGAGCCGGCGAAGCGGCAGGCGGGAATCAAGGTCGGGTCTGTCGATGAGTTGGTCGATCGGCTCAAGGGTTTGGGGATTGCGAAATGAGCGTTCTGGTCCTGGTCGAACATGACGGAAAAAGCGTCAAGGACGCGACCCTGGCAGCAGTGACGGCCGCCTCGAAGCTGGGCGACGTCAACGCTCTCGTCGTCGGCAACGATGCGGACGGAGTCGCGCAGGCAGCCGCGAAGATCGCAGGCGTTTCGAAGGTCTATTCGGCAAAATCGCCGGCGCTCGAGCACCAGCTCGCGGAAGCCGTCGCGCCGATCGCGGCGAAGCTGATGGAAAGCCACGACGCGTTCGTCGCCCCGGCCACGACCACCGGGAAGAACATCGCTCCGCGCGTCGCGGCCTTGCTCGACGTCATGCAGATCAGCGATATCCTGTCGGTCGAAGGATCGGACACCTTCACGCGTCCGATCTACGCCGGCAACGCGATCGCGACCGTCAAGTCGAAGGATGCGAAGAAGGTCATCACCGTCCGCACGACGGCGTTCGACAAAGCGGCGGCCGATGGCGGCTCAGGCTCCGTCGAGCAGGTCGATGCCGGCGGCGATCCGGGCATCAGCAGCTTCGTTTCTGCCGAGGCATCGGAAAGCGAACGGCCCGAACTCACCAGCGCCAAGATCATCGTTTCGGGTGGCCGCGCGTTCGGTTCGTCCGAACAGTTCCATTCGCTCCTCGACCCGCTCGCCGACAAGCTCGGCGCGGGCGTAGGCGCGAGCCGAGCGGCGGTCGATGCGGGCTATGCGCCCAACGATTACCAGGTCGGCCAAACGGGCAAGATCGTTGCTCCTGAAGTCTATATCGCGATCGGCATTTCAGGCGCGATCCAGCACCTCGCCGGAATGAAGGATTCGAAGACGATCATCGCCATCAACAAGGACGAGGAAGCGCCGATCTTCCAGGTCGCGGACATCGGCCTGGTCGGCGACCTGTTCAAGATAGTCCCGGAGCTGACCGAGAAGCTTTAGAAGCCGCTGAGGAACTCCGCGACGTTCGCACCGAGCGCATCGACGGCATAGCCTCCTTCCATGACGATGAGGGTGGGAAGCCCGAGCGACGCAATGCGTCGCGCCATCGGGGCATAGTCGCTGGTCTTGAGCTTGAAATAGCTGATCGGATCGTCCTCGTGCGTGTCGGCGCCGTAGCTGACGATCAGCAGCTCGGGCTGCCGTGTCTCGATCCAGTCCAGCGCCTGCGCGAGGGCCGGTGCATAACTTGCCCATTCCGTGCCGCGGGGCAGCGGCAGGTTCAGGATATTGTCGGCGCTTTCGTCGGCATGCCCCCAGTAGAAGGGATAATCGGTCGAAGGATCGGCGTGGAGCGACGCAAACGACAGACCTTCGCGGCCTGTGAAGATGTCCTGCGTGCCGTTGCCATGGTGATAATCCACGTCGAGGACCGCGACACGCTTGTCCGCGGCTACGGCGCAGATCGCGGCGCTGTTCAGGTAGGAATAGCCGCCGAAATAATCGGAGCCGGCGTGATGGCCCGGCGGGCGGCAGAAGGCGAACGCGTTGCGCTCGCCGTCCAGCACGGCGTGGAGTGCGGTGAGCGCAGTCTGGACGCTCCAATAGGCCGCTTCCCAGGTTCCCGGGCCGATCGGGGTCGAAGTGTCGAAGCCGTATTGGCCGAGCAAGGCATCGATCCGCTGGAGGTTCGGCTGTCGCCGATGGACGATCGGGAAAGTGTAGGGAAAAGCTTCGCCCGACCGGCCTGCATCGAGCCAGCGCCGGTGCGCGGTCTGCAGGAACTCGACGTAGTCGGTGGAATGGATCTCCAGAACCGGAGCATCGCCGAAGTCAGTGGCAGCTTTAGTATGGCCGATCGCTTTGAGCACCGCGTCGACGCGTCCTGAATGTTCCGCCGCAGGGTGCATCGCGCCGTTGAAGAACTCGCCCGAAGGCAGGTGTGCTCGCTGCCGTTCGTCCCAGTAACAGCGCACCGCCGTGCTCTCCGCTAGAAGGCTATGTTGTGGGTGATGACCCACCGTGTGCGGGAGCGATGCCAGACGGTCAGGTAACGACCGGAAGCCTGCTTCTGCCGCCCGTCGCGCTCGACCGTCATCGATGCCGTACCCCATTCATAGACGTCGTCTGGATCGGCGGCTGCGCGGCCGTCGCTCTTGATGCTGGCATGGAGCACTTTCGCCGCCCGTGGCTTGGCATACATCGCCCGCACCGCGTCGCGGCCTCGGATTTCCGATCCGTCCGGTCCGATGAAGATGCCATCGGGAGCGTAAGGCGCCGCCATCAAGTCTGCGTCGCCGACGACGATCGCATGGGTCCATTCTTCATTGGCCTTGTCGATGGCCGGAGCCGCGGACGCCAATGTTGCCTGCTGCCACGAAGGAGCGGCGGCAATTAGCACCGGTAAAGCAACGACAAGATACAGCTTGCCCATGACTCAGCCCTCAATCTTGGAACCAATCACTACCAGCCGTTCACCCGATCCCAAATGGCGGCGATGCGATCGTCGCCGTTGGTCACGAAATAGCGGTCGTAAGCGGCGGCGGTGGCACAGGCGTGGTTGGGCAGAATCTTCAATCGCCTGCCGACCGGGAACCGATCGAAATCGATCGAACCGGACCGGCTGGTGATGATTCCGTGCTCCTGGTTGGTTGAGGATACCGTTACGTCCGCCAGCACCTCGCCGGTTTGGGTATCGCATACTGCGCCATATCCCCAGTCCACCGGCATGTCGGCCGTGCCGCGGTCGCGGCTGAGCGCCAGGAAGCCGGCGTCGATCAGGACCCTCCCGTGGTGGCGGTTGTGGCCGATGACGCTTGCCAGCAC
>JBKPJK010000425.1:0-3559 GCA_046730635.1 Pseudomonadota bacterium
GTCCAGAGGGACTTGGCAGCGGTCGGCGAGCATAGCACCAGCAGGAATTGCGAGGCGGCCAACGCGGCCTCGATCTCAACAGCAAGGTCGTCCCCCGCAGAGAGATCGTGCTGGTCGCGAAAAATCGGAGTCAGACGCCGCGGAACGACGCCCGTGGCCGTGAGTCGCCCGGCGAGCGAATGCGGCACTCGAAACTTCTCGAGCTCGCGGTGCAGCCAGTCGGCGAGATCCTTGTCCTGGTGGCTGTAGCTGAGGAATGCGTAATAGCGCGTCCGGAGCCTGGGGATACGGCGCACAAAGCCGCCGCCATGCTCGTGGGCGCCCTCGTTGGCCAGCAATCGGGCAAGCTTGGCCATAGGCCCCCCGAGCGAGTCCCGTTAACCTCGTTAACACAAGAGGATAAGCCGCGCGACTCCTACACCCGGTTTTCGCTGGCGGCGGAACGCCCTATATGGCTCGACATGTCCATCCGCCCGTGGCGCGATATCGAGCGTCGCCAGTCCCGCCAGATCATGGTCGGCTCCGTTCCTGTCGGCGGAGACGCGCCGATCAGCGTGCAGACCATGACCAACACGCCGACGGAGGACGCCAAGGCGACGATCGACCAGATCCGCCGCTGCGAGGACGCCGGCGCTGACATCATTCGGGTATCGTGCCCTACGGCGGACGCGACCGCGGCTCTGAAGGAGATCGTTCGGGCCGCGCGCGTGCCGATCGTCGCCGACATCCATTTCCACTACAAGCGCGCGCTCGAAGCGGCCGATGCCGGCGCCGCCTGCCTGCGCATCAATCCCGGCAACATAGGGTCGGAAGAGCGGGTGCGCGAAGTCATTGCCGCCGCGCGCGCCAACGGTTGCGCAATCCGCATCGGTGTGAATGCGGGCAGCCTCGAACGGGACCTGCTAGAGAAATATGGCGAGCCTTGTCCCGAAGCGCTGGTCGAAAGTGCCTTGGACCATATCCGCATCCTCGAGGACCACGGTTTCCGCGAATATAAGGTCGCCGTCAAAGCCAGCGATGTGTTCCTGGCAGTTGCAGCCTACCAGCAGCTGGCGAGTGAAGTGGATTGTCCGCTGCATCTCGGGATTACCGAAGCCGGCGGCCTGATCGGCGGAACGGTAAAATCGTCGATCGGTATCGGTAATCTTCTTTGGGCAGGGATCGGCGACACCATCCGCGTCTCGCTGTCGGCGGAGCCCGAGGAAGAAGTCCGCGTAGGCTACGAAATCCTGAAGGCGCTCGGCATCCGGAGCCGGGGTGTTCGGGTCGTCTCTTGCCCGTCATGCGCCCGCCAGGGTTTCGATGTGATCCGAACCGTCGAAGCGCTGGAGCAGCGCCTTCAGCACATCAAGACGCCGATGTCGCTCTCGGTACTCGGCTGCGTGGTGAACGGACCCGGCGAAGCGCGCGAAACGGACATCGGGATCACGGGCGGCGGCAACGGCAAGCACATGGTCTATCTCTCGGGCGTGACGGACCATCATGTGCAGGATGCCGACATGATCGAGCACATCGTGAAGTTGGTCGAAGCGAAGGCGGCGGAGATCGAGGCCGCCGAGCTCCGTCACCAGACTCTCGACGCCGCCGAATAGCATTCAGCCAATTTTTACCTTGGCGGTGCACCATGGCACCGTGACCAAGCTGCTTCTCATCCTTCTATTCGGCGGGGCTCTTGCCAACGCCCTTGAGTCACCTTCCGAACCGCCGTTGCTGATCGATTCACAGGCGACCTCCGCAAGTCTCGACGCGCAGAACTAATCGCAGCTAAGCGCGGCCCGTGAGCCGCGTCGTTCAGCATCCCGTCCAGGGCTTCCTTGCCGCGCTCGCGGCGGTCGGGACGCTGTCGATCATGGACGCGGTGATGAAGCATCTCGTGCTCGCCATCGGCATCTTCGCCGTCAGCGTCTGGCGCGCCGCAGCCAACCTGGTGGTGGCCAGCGCGATGTACCTGCCGGCTCAGGCGCCATGGCCCGATCGCAGGGTCATGCGCGTGCATGTTGCCCGCAGCGTGATCATCACCGTGATGGCGTTCCTGTTCTTCTGGGGGATTGGGCGGGTGCCTTTGGCCCAAGCGATCGCCCTCACCTTCATCGCGCCGCTCATAGCATTGCTGCTCGCCTCGGCGTTCCTGCACGAGCAGATCGGCCGGAGGTCGGTCCTCGGCTCGCTGGCGGCGTTCGGGGGCGTGATCGTCATCGTCTTCGGCCAGGCGGAATCGCATCTCGGCCCCGACGCGCTTCTGGGCACCTTCGCAATCATTGGCTCGGCGCTTTGCTATGCCGTCAATATCGTCCTGATGCGCCACCAAGCGCTCGCTGCGAAGCCGCTCGAAATCACCTTCTTCCAGGCGGTCATCGTCATGCTGCTCTGGCTGCTCACGATTCCCGTTATGGGCCTTCCAGCGTGGCCCGCGGGCCAGGGCTGGTGGATTGGCGTCGCTTCGGCTCTTTCCACGGCAGGTACGCTTATCTTCGCCTGGGCCTATGCGCGCGGCGAGGCGAGCTATCTCGCTGTCACCGAATATAGCGCATTTCTCTGGGCGTCGGCGCTCGGCTGGCTCGTCTTTCGCGAGCTTGTGTCGCCTTACACCATCGTAGGCGCCGTGCTGATCGTAGGCGGCTGCCTGGTGGCCGCTCGCAGGAAGCTCGAGCCGCCGGAGATCGACCTCGCCGCCTAGCCGCTGCTCCCCAGCACGTTGATCGTGAACGCCAGCACGCCGATGTTGAACGCGAAGGCGGCGAGACAGTGGATCGCGACGGTCTTTCGCATGTGCGTTTCGGTAATGACGACATCAGAGGTCGCGAACGCCATTCCACAGGTGAAAGCGAAATAGATGAAGTCCCAATAGACGGGATGGCTGGTGCGCGGGAACTCGAGACCGATGCATCCGGCGTGAGGATGCAGATACGCCAAATGGGCGTAGTGGAACGCGTAGACCATGTTGCTAAACAGCCAGGCGAGCGCGAGCGTCAGGATGATCAGCAACTTGGTGAACGGCTGCGGATTGTGACCCACGGCCTCGGCGGTGATTGCGACGAGCAGCACCGTCATGACGATTCCGGTGATGACCAGCAGGCCGATCCGGTTGGCGATGTTCTGCGATGCATGCTGTTTGATGACGTGCGCTTCGCGAGTGCCGAGGAGCGGGATGCACGACAGGATGAATACAATCGCCGCGGCATCGAACGCGGCCATCACCGCCAACGCCCAGCGATGAAAGAACGGATGCGCCAACGGTATCGTGATCAGCAGGATTGCCATGAAGGCGAGAAACCGCGGCGGCGCGATCATATTGCCGATGGTGCGCGGGTGCGTCATTGCGCGACGGAAATTATCGGCTGATCTTCGGTCGTCCAGTGAAAGGATTTTCATGCCGTGGCTGTGGCTGATCGTCGGCGGTCTCTTCGAGGTCGGGTTTACGACCTCGTTGCGTTTCGTGGAGGGTTTCAGAAATGTGCCATGGACGCTCGCCTTCCTGGCATCGGTGGCGGTCAGCATGGGGCTTCTCGAGGTTGCGTCGCGTTCGATTCAGATGGGCACGGCCTATGCGGTGTGGGGC
>JBKPJK010000426.1:0-7674 GCA_046730635.1 Pseudomonadota bacterium
TTGAAGCCCTCGGGTGCGCGACCGCCGAGGACCCGCGCGATCTTGCCCGACTGGACGACGCTGTCGATCAGGTCCTTGCCGGACATTTCGTAATCGACGCCGAGCGCGACCCATCGCGCGGCCCAGTCGACCTTCCACTGCAGCTTAGCTTGTCCTCCGAAAGCCGATTGGCGCGCCCGCGACCCATCTTCGTCGTCGAAGGCGATGAGACCGGCTTCGGCGTCGATCACGTCGACGGGGACTTGCAACACCCGACCCGTGGACGGCGAGATCGGGAGCACGGGTGAATAGGTCTTGCGCCGGTCCTCGCGAAGCGTCGGAAGCATCACGCCCATGATGGCGTCCCAGCCGTGCAGGACCTTGCGGATGACGTCGTCGAAGCGGCCGCTGGTGTAGCAATCCGTCGCCGACAGGAACTCGTAGTCGAAACCGAATCGATCGAGAAAGCGCCGGAGCATCGCATTGTTGTGATGCGCGAAGCTCTCATACTCACCGAACGGGTCGGGAATGCGGGTCAGCGGTTTGCCGAGATTCTCCTCGAGCAGCTGCCGGTTCGGGACATTGTCCGGGACCTTGCGCAGGCCGTCCATGTCGTCGCTGAAGGCGATCAGCCGGGTCGGAGCGCCCGTCAGCTCCTCGTAGGCCTGTCGCACGAAGGTGGTGCGGGCCACTTCGTTGAAAGTGCCGATGTGGGGAAGCCCCGAGGGACCGTAGCCCGTCTCGAAGATCACCGGATCTCCCGCCGGCTTGCCGTCGGGCCAGCGTTTCAGAAGCTTGCGCGCTTCCTCGTAAGGCCAGGCCTTCGACTGCATCGCGGCAGAGCGGAGGGTTTCGGCGTCCAAATGCGTTGCTCTTCTGTTCTCGTAAAGCCAAGGTCGCGGGATGGCCGCTCCTTTGCCGCTTCCCGCGCTCCACGCAACCCATGCCGGGATTTGGCTCGCGAGTCGCGACGGCGAAGTCCGTGAAGCGAGCCGGGGTGAGGCGATCGCCCGGGCCGCCGAGACTCCGCACATCATCCTCAATGCGCCATTGGTCGGGCAGAGGCTGGGCTATCCGGAGTTGAGCGGTCTCGACCTTCTCGAGCTGTTCGCCTTTGTCCATCCGGCGCGATTCGCCGTGCCCACCGCTGCCGGGCTGAGCCGAACCATCGGACTGGAACCACCGGCCGGCGATCTTGAGTCGGTGGCGTGCCTTCGAGCCATCGCCGAGCGCATGCTGGGGACGCTCAGCGATGAGGCTTGGCAGGAGCGCGAGGGGGCTTGGACCTCCAATGCGACCTTGCATCGCCTCGGTTGGGGTTGGGCCCCTTTGGTCGGAGTGCGGCTCGAGCGACCGGAGCGCGGGGAAAGGATGCTGTTCTCGCGGCTCAAGCAATGGGAGGAAGCCGCGGAGCGACCGCCTCCTCGTACCATCAGCCTTCGCACCGACGAGACTCGTCAAAAGCTCGATAGGCTGACCCGTCGCGCGGAATCCCGCGAGGGCCAACGCGCGATGGCTGAAGCCGTGACGTCCGTCTTCGCACCCAAGCGCAGCAAGGACGCTCCGAACTTCCTGCTCGCCGAGGCGGGAACCGGCATCGGCAAGACGCTCGCCTATCTCGCACCGGCGTCTCTCTGGGCGGAACAGTCGGGCGGCACGGTCTGGGTTTCTACTTTCACCAAGGCGCTTCAGCGGCAGCTCGATGCCGAGGGTCCCAAGCTGGTTGCCGAGCCCGAAGAGCGCGCACGGCGGATCGTCGTGCGCAAGGGCCGCGAGAATTACCTGTGCCTGCTGAACCTGGAAGATGCTCTCCAGGGCGCCTTCTCCGGCCGCGCCGCAATCCTTGCCCAGCTGGTTGGGCGCTGGGCGGCCTACAGCAAGGACGGCGACATGGTCGGCGGCGACCTGCCTGGGTGGCTTCCAAGCCTGTTCCGTCGCGCGGGGGCAACCGCTCTTACCGATCGGCGCGGCGAGTGCGTCTATGCCGGCTGCCCGCACTATCGGCGTTGCTTCATTGAGCGGGCCGAGCGCGCGAGCCGTGAGGCGGACCTGGTCATCGCCAATCATGCGCTGGTGATGGTCAATGCCGCGCGTGCTCGCGAGGATGCGCCGGGCCGAATCCTGTTCGACGAGGGCCACCACCTGTTCGACGCCGCCGATTCGACCTTCGCGGTTGCGTTCGGTGGCCAGGAAGCGATCGAGCTGAGGCGCTGGATCGTCGGTCCCGAGGGCCGTTCGCGAGGTCGCCGCCGCGGCCTTGCGGCACGGCTGATGGATGTTGCCTCCTACGATGAAGAGGGCGCACTGGCGCTCGACGCGGCTGTTGAGGCGGCGAAGGCGCTGCCCTCGGACGGCTGGCTGCAGCGGCTGATCGAAGGCTCGCCGTTCGGTCCGATCGAGGCTCTGCTGTCGGAGGTGCGCGGCACGGTTTACGCGCGCGCCAAGGCGCAGGAGGCGGGCTACGGATTGGAGACCGAGCTTGCCGAGCCGGACGGAGCGCTGGTGTCCAGCGCGGCCGCGGCGGCCGAGATCCTGGAAGCCCTCCAGAAGCCTCTCGCCGCATTGTCGCGCCGCCTGGAGGCGGTGCTGGAGGATGCGCCAGACTGGCTGGATTCGCAGGCTCGTGCGCGCGTCGAGGGGGCGATCCGCGGGCTTTCGTGGCGGCGGGAGACGCTTGTCGCCTGGATCGCGCTCCTTGCACGGATCGGCGGTGAAGCGGATCCCGAGTTCGTCGACTGGCTCGCCGTCGAACGGGTGGATGGCCGCGAATATGACGTGGCGATCCATCGCCGCTGGCTCGATCCGACCAAGCCGCTCGCCCGCGCGGTCATCGCTCCTGCCGACGGGGTGCTGGTGACCTCGGCGACGTTGCGCGGGGGAGAGGGGTGGCCCGCGGCGGAGGCGCGCACTGGCGCGCTTCACCTGCCCGTTCCCGCGGCGCATTTCGAAGCCGAGAGCCCGTTCGATTACGCCGCCTGTTCCGAGGTGCTGATCGTCACCGATGTGAAGCAGGGCGATGTCGCGTCGCTCGCCGGGGCCTACGCCCGGCTGATCGAGGCCGCCGGCGGCGGGACGCTCGGGCTGTTCACCGCGATCCAGCGATTGAAGGCGGTGCATGCACGGATCGCCGACCGGCTCGCGCGGGCCGGGTTGCCGTTGCTCGCCCAGCATGTCGATCCGATCGATGCGGGAACTCTCGTCGACATCTTCCGCGACGACCCCCGTGCTTCGCTGCTCGGCACCGACGCGCTGCGCGATGGGGTCGACGTTCCGGGCGAGTCGTTGCGGCTGGTCGTGATGGAGCGCGTGCCCTGGCCGCGCCCAACGGTGCTTCATGCAGCGCGGCGGATGGCCGGCGGCGGAAGCGCGTACGACGACCGGGTCGTGCGGGCCCGTCTCGCGCAGGCGTTCGGACGACTGATCCGCCGGCAGGGCGACGCCGGCGTGTTCGTGATCCTCTCCGCGGCCATGCCTTCCCGACTGCTGTCGGCGTTTCCTGCGGGCGTTCAGGTCAATCGGGTGCCGCTGGACGTCGCGATCGGCAGGGTCGAACAGAGATTGGCCGCGGTCCCGGTGGAAACATCGACGGAGTTCGCGAAATGAAGAGGCTGACCGTCCTTCGCCACGCCAAATCGAGCTGGGCCGAGCCGAACAGGGACGACTTCGACCGGCCGCTCAACGACCGCGGGTGGAAAGCCGCGCGCCGCATGGGCCGGGAACTCAAGCATCGAAAGATCGACTTCGATCTCTGCCTCGCGAGTCCTGCGGCCCGGGTACGCGAGACGCTCGACGGCCTGAGCGAAACCTATGGCGACTTCCAGTTCCCGATCACGTTCGAGGAAAAGATCTACCTCGCGGATACCGCGACCTTGCTGGAGTTGGTGCGGGACGTGGCCGACGATGTCGAAAGGCTGCTGATCGTCGGACACAACCCGGGCCTCGAGCGGCTGGTCGCGATGCTGACCCGCGCCGACGGCAAGGGGCTGCGGGACGAGGTCGAGCACAAATTCCCGACGGCGGCCCTGGCCGTCATTGAATTGGGAGCCGGACCATGGTCCGAGGTCGAACCGGCGGGCGGGAAGATCGTCGAGCTGATCTTTCCGAAGGAGCTGGATTAGTCCTTCAGCGCGTCGACCAGGCGATTGCGGAGCTGGATCAAGCGGAACACGTCGACGCCGTTGGGCTCATCGGCCGGCTCCGACATTGTCAGCGCAGGCGCGGTTCCCGGTTGGATCGGTTCGACGGGCGAAGGATCTGAGTTGCCTCCCTCGCGCAGCACCTTCTGAACGCCGCGGACCGTATAGCCTTCCTCATTGAGCAGGCGATTGATGCGCCGCGCCAGTTCGACGTCGGCGGGGCGGTAATAGCGACGGTTGCCCGCCCGCTGCATCGGTTTGAGCTGCGGGAACCGAGTTTCCCAATAGCGCAGGATGTGCTGGGCGACACCCAGCTCGTGCGAGAGTTCGCCGATGGTCTTGAGGGCGCCCGGTGCCTTTTCGGCGGTCGCCACCTGGATGCTACCCGGCGATCCGATCGCGCATGATCTGGCTAGCGCGGAAGGTCATCACTCGCCGGGGGGCGATCGGCACCTCGATTCCCGTCTTCGGGTTTCGGCCCACGCGCTGTCCCTTGTCGCGCAGGATGAAGGTTCCGAAGCCGGAAACCTTCACGTTGTTCCCTTCGGCAAGCGAGTGGCACATGTGGTGAAGAACGCGCTCGACCAGGCCGGCGCTTTCAGCACGCGACAGGCCGAGCTTGCGATGCACGACGTCGGCCAGGTCGGCACGAGTCAAAGTGCCGTTGGCTTCAGCGTCATTGGTGACCCGCGCGATGCCGAGATCGGCCATAAATCATCTCCCGCCCTGTTCGACCCTGCCCCCGCAACGTCGATTCACTATCGTAACAAACTCGCCGTGTGTCGACAATTCGACATTCAGCGAATTTCCGAATTTTTTCAATACCTGAGCGCTGCTGCGCCCCATGTAAAGCCACCACCCATTGCTTCAAGCACGACAATGTCCCCATGTTGGATTCTGCCGTCCCTGACCGCCTTGTCGAAAGCCAGCGGGACCGACGCCGCCGATGTGTTGGCATGTTCGTCGACGGTGACAACCACCTTTTCTGACGGAAGGCCCAATTTCTTGGCCGTAGCGTCCAGGATGCGCGCATTCGCCTGGTGCGGCACGACCCAATCGACGTCGGCTGAGGTCAGGCCGGCGGCCTCTAGCACCTCATTGAGGACGTCGGCGAGATTGACGACGGCATGGCGGAACACCTCGCGGCCCTTCATCCGAAGCTTGCCGACCGTGCCCGTCGTCGAGGGGCCGCCATCGACGAACAGCAGATCGTTGTGTCGGCCGTCGGCGTGGAGCCGCGTTGCAAGGATGCCCTTCTCGGTCTCCTCTGCGCCGAGCACGAGGGCGCCCGCGCCGTCACCGAACAGCACGCAGGTCGTGCGATCCTCCCAGTCGAGCAGACGGGTGAAGGTCTCCGCGCCGATGACCAGCGCCTTCTTGCTGCTGCCGGAGCGAAGCATCGAGTCGGCGACCGACAGCGCATAGAGGAAGCCGGTGCAGACCGCGTGCACGTCGAAGGCGATGCAGTCGTTGATGCCGAGCGCCGCCTGCACCTTCGTGGCGGAGGACGGGAAAGTCTGGTCGGGGGTGGCCGTCGCAAGGACGATCAGCCCTATGTCCGCGGCTTCTACCCCCGCATATTCCAGCGCTCGCCGAGCGGCCTCGGTCGCAAGGCTTGCCGTCGTCTCGCCATCCTCGGCGACATAGCGGCTCCGAATCCCGGTCCGTTCGACGATCCACTGGTCCGAGGTGTCGACCCGTTCCGCCAGTTCCTCGTTCGTCACCCTCCGCTTCGGCAGCGCGCTGCCAACACCCAACACGACCGAACGTAAACTCACTGGGCAGCCTCATTGGCGAAAGCGTGGGCACGGAAATTGTCGAGATCGTCGGCAATCTTGCGAGTGATGTCGTTGCGGACCATCCCGCAGGCGACGGCGATGGCGTTGGCGACGCCCTTCGGGTTGGCTCCGCCGTGGCTCTTCACGACGAGACCGTTGAGCCCAAGGAAGACCGCCCCATTATGGTTGTTGGGGTCGAGGTGAACCTTGAGCAGGTTGAGAGCGGGCTGGGACAGAGCGAAGCCGGCCTTCGAGCGAAGCGAGCTCTTGAACGCGCGGCGGAGAAGATCGGTGACGAAGCGTGCCGTGCCCTCCGCAGTCTTGAGCGCAATATTGCCAGAGAAGCCGTCGGTCACGACCACGTCGACGCCGCCGCGGGACAGCTGGTCGCCCTCGGTGAAACCGTCGAACTTGAACGGCAGATAGTCCGCTTCCCGAAGAAGCGCGGCCGCTTCCTTGAGCTCATCGGTGCCCTTCAGCTCTTCGGTGCCGATGTTGAGCAGCTTCACGCGCGGTTTCGAAATCGAGAGCACGGTGCGCGCATAGGCCGAACCCATAACGGCGAACTGAACGAGGTTCTGCGCGTCGCATTCGGTGTTGGCGCCGAGGTCGAGCATCACGCAGTCGGTGTCGGCCAAGGTAGGAAGAAGCGCCGCAAGCGCGGGGCGGTCGATCCCGGACATCGTGCGCAGCGCGAGCTTCGACATCGCCATCATCGCGCCGGTATTGCCACCGGACACCGCCGCATCGGCCAGGCCCTCCTTCACCGCATTGATCGCCATGCCCATCGACGTGGTGCGGGCTCGACGGATGGCCTGGCTCGGCTTCTCGTGCCCGCCGATCTCCTCCGGCGAATGGACGATGGTCGCCGATCCAAGGTTCGGATGGCGCTTCAGCTGCTCGCGGACCTGCGCCTCGTCACCGTAGAAGGTGAACTGCAGCGAATGGTCGCGCTTGAGCGCCTTGGAAGCGCCGGCAATCATCGCCGCTGGGCCGCTGTCGCCGCCCATGGCGTCGATCGCGATGCGTGGGCCCCCGTTCATGTTGAGGGCTGCCTTCGCTTAGGCCTCGGTCGAAACGATTTCGCGGCCGTTATAATGGCCGCATGCCGAGCACATGTTGTGCGGCAGCTTCAGCTCGCCGCAGTTCGGGCATTCCTGGAACTTGGTCGGCGTCAGCGCATGATGGCTGCGGCGCATGTTCCGCTTGGACGGCGATGTTTTTCTCTTCGGGACAGCCATTGCGGCACCTTTAAAACCATGAGTTCAATAAAAATTGCGACGATCTCCGCCTCATCTCGGCGGGTCAGGAACCCGCGGCGGCGGCTGGATCGTCGCGAACCGCGGCTCCTATAGCGAAATGAGAGAGGAGCGCAAGGTGGCCTCGGCGCGGCCACGCGTATCGATCTTCACCGATGTTCCTACTGACGAGCATCCTTTCGACCGACTGGGCCGAGCGGGCCTCCATCCCGGAATCGTAGCTGTGAACCCTAAGGAGCGATGTAGGACAGTCTCTATTCGAATGTAGCTGGAGTCCGCTTTCGACCCAAAGCGGACACAAGCGGAGCGGCATCCAAAGCTCACTTGAGCAGAGGGCTGCTCAGCTCACGAGCAACCCTCAACCGCGGATCTGTTTAGTGGCGCGTGTTTGGTGCCGCCGTCGCAGAAGTACTGTTTCCTGTCGCCGCTTTTGAGATTGCGATCAGCGGTTCGTGAGCAGCAATATACTTGCGGGCTAGCGCCTGAACCTCATCAGCCGTCACGCCTCGGATGCTGTCGAGT
>JBKPJK010000427.1:0-4765 GCA_046730635.1 Pseudomonadota bacterium
ACGTTCTTCTTCGTCCAGCTCATTTCCGAGACGTGGACCAGGCCTTCAATACCCGGCTCGAGCTCGACGAAGGCGCCATATTCGGTGATGTTGGTGACCCGGCCGCGGAACACGCCGCCGACCGGATATTTGGCCGCCGCGCCGTCCCACGGATCGCTCTCGAGCTGCTTCATGCCGAGCGAGATGCGCTGTGTGTCACGGTTGATGCGGATGATCTGCACCTTCACCGTGTCGCCGATGTTGAGCACTTCGGACGGGTGATTGACGCGCTTGTAGCTGATGTCGGTGACGTGGAGCAGACCGTCGATACCGCCCAGGTCGACGAACGCGCCATAGTCGGTGATGTTCTTGACCACCCCATCGATGACCTGGCCTTCGGCAAGGCTCTGGATGAGTCCGCTGCGCTGCTCGGCGCGGGTCTCTTCGAGGATCGCACGGCGCGACACGACGATGTTGCCGCGGCGGCGGTCCATCTTGAGGATCTGGAACGGCTGCGGAAGGTCCATCAACGGCTGGACGTCGCGGACCGGCCGGATGTCGACCTGCGAACCGGGGAGGAACGCCACGGCGCCGCCGAGATCGACGGTGAAGCCGCCCTTCACGCGGCCGAAGATCACGCCCTCGACGCGGTTGCCGGCCTCGAATTCCTTCTCGAGCTTGTCCCACGCCGCTTCGCGACGGGCGCGGTCGCGCGACAGCATCGCCTCGCCGGCGCTGTTCTCGACACGATCGACATAGACCTCGACCTCGTCACCGATCTTGAGCTCGGCCTTTTGGCCCGGGGCTGCGAACTCGCGCAGCGGGACGCGGCCTTCGCTCTTCAGGCCGACGTCGATCACGGCCATGTCGTTCTCGATTCCCGTGACGGTGCCCTTCACCACCTTGCCTTCGAAGGTTTCGTTTTCTCCGCCGAGGCTTTTGTTGAGCAGCTCCGCGAAATCGTCGCGGGTCGGGAATGTCGTGGTTGCCATGAGTATGTTGTTTCCTAAGACTTCAATCGGCCTGCCGCGTGGCACGCCACCATGGCGAGCCTTCCACATGCGGACCTGGTTGCATGCACTGCCGCCGGCGCACCACGCGCCGGAGGCGCCCGTCGAAGGTGGCCGAACAGCCGCGCTTCAATGACAAAAAGCGCGTTCCGGTGCGGGCATTGGGCCCAAAGCACCGTACGCGCTCGCCAAAGAGACGGGCTGCCCAGAGGGGATCACCGCCCGCCGGACGCCGCGCGCCTTAGCTTAGAGAGCCCTTCGGAGCAAGTTGGCGCCTTGGCGCACCCTTTCGGCCCAGTGTTCGTTAGGCCGTCCAACCATCTGGAGTAATGCGTCAAATGCTGATGGTCGAAACCGAACTGCGCGCCAGCCCCATCCACGGCATCGGCGTCTTCCTCACCCAGCCCGTCCGAGCCGGGGATCTGATCTGGCGGTTTGATAGTCGCATCGACCGAGTCTTCGCCGACGACGAGCTCGAGGAGATGCCGGAACAACTGCAGCGATTCCTGAAGACTTATTCAACGTTACATGGCGAGCTGAAGCTGTGGGTCCTTTGTGGGGACAATGGGCGCCACTTCAATCATTCTGAGACGCCGAACACTCGCTCGCTCGGGATCGCCTTTGGAGACGACGTCGCCGCCGTCGACATGGCTGCGGGCACCGAACTGACGAGCGATTATCGGACCATCTGCGATGCCGCGCGGTTTCACGGCCTGGACTTCAGCCAACCCCATTTCGACAGCCGTTCAAGCTCTCCGTTGATGAGCGCATCAGCGATGTCGAGCCGATAGCGCAGGTTCGGCGCGCGCACCTTGGCGGCATTGGCATAAGCCGCCACCTTCGCTTCGGCGACCGTCGTCCCTGTGCCGGTCGTCACCGCGGTCCAGCCGTAGAGGCCGGCCGTCACCAGACCGGAGCTGTGCAAACCCACCTCGCCGAGGTGCAGATGCATCGGGTTTAAGTCGTCGGCCACCATGACCGGCAGGCCGACCGGGGCATCGACGTCCTTGCGCGACAGTGGCATCGGCGGCGTGGTCAGGACAATGCAGGTCGAGAAACCGTCTCGTGCGGGGAATGCGTTCAAGCTGCGGTTCACCAGCAGCTTGAACAGCTCGCCCCATCCGATCTCCTGCAGAGGCTCGAGAACGGCGAACCCCGGGTAGCCGAAGCGGCAGGTGAACTCGAGAGGCCACAAGCCTTCTTCGTTGACGATCATGTTCAGGTTCACCCAGCCGACGTGACCTGCCTCACGGAAATAGCTTTCCAACGGAAGAAGCGCCGCTTCGAACAAAAGATCCGAGCCGCCGAATGTCGCAACGGTGCCCATCTCCCCCGTCAGCTCCCCCATGCCGCCGGCGAAGAAGTGCTTGTGCTCCCAGTCGACGCAAGCGGGCTTAAGGAAGCGCTCTCCATTGAAGTAAGCTCCGACGCCCGTTTCGACGCCTTCCACATGGTCCATGAGGATGAACCGAGGCGCGTCTTGCGCGAACCTTGAGACAATGAACGCGGCCACGTCGCTCCCGTCCGGGACGACCCCGACGAACGTCTCCCCGGCCGAATCGCACAGCTTGAACACACACCGTCGCGGGCGCTCTCGCAAATCAGACAGAGCGTCCGCGGTTGTCGTGAATTCCCTGACAGGCGCGATATCCAATCCGTGCCGCGCGAGCAGTTCGAACGCGTACGCCCGATCATTCTCCAGCCGATCGCCGAACGCGCTGCCGCCGATGACGTTGAACCCCTCACGACGCAGACGATCCTGCAACTCACCGAAGCCCACGGCTTCGAAGACGATCACACCGTCGGCACTCTTACCGACCCAGTCGAGCTCCAGCTCCCAATTGCCGGTACGCGGGACGAGGCCCGCCATCGTCCCCTCTGCCAAAGGTTCACTGACCGCAACTTTGACTTCATGACCTTCGGCGAGGAGCCGCATGTAGAGCGAGCCAAGGTCGCAGGTCTCCGTGATGCCGAGTACGCGCACGCCTTCCTGCTAGCAGGGAACCGGCAGACGCGAAGCCTGTTTGATCGGCTGCGATGGTAAGCGTGGTACAACTGCGGCGTACGGACGAGCCGCCGGACTATTTCTCCGATGGCGTTCAGCAGAGACTTGCCCAATGGAACCACGAGCGCCTTTCGCCGGCCCTTCCCGACCCGACGTGGCAGGCGAGCTTGCGCAACGATGCCGATGCCCTCCTGCTCCAGGGGATGTTCCTAGAGGCGTTGCGCGCGGAAGTCGCGGAACGGGCTGCGGTCGTCCCTCGGGATGCCGCCGGATTCATTGCCTGGTTCGAAAGCCTAGAGGAAGCCGGCCCCGGGCAACACGACCCGCTTTTCGCATGGATCGAGCACCAGGCGAGCCTCGAGCAAATGCGCTGGTACCTCCAGCAGGAGGCCGCCGGCGAAGCGGGGTTCGACGACCTCACTGCATACACACAGGTCAAGTTGCCGGATCGGATCAAGCTGGAGCTCGCCCGGAACTATTGGGATGAAATGGGCCGCGGCAACGCCAAGGGAATGCACGGCCCCATGCTTCGCCGGCTCGTCGAGGCGCTCGAACTCAAGCCGACGATCGAGGACACCGTTTGGGAGAGCCTAGCCCTTGCGAATGCGATGACTGCGATGGCGACCCGCCGCGATTACGCGTGGCAGGCACTGGGCGCGCTGGGTGTGATTGAATTGACGGCACCCGGCAGGTCAGCCGCAGTGGCCGGCGGGCTCAAGCGCCTTGGAATCGCCGGCAAGGACCGGCTCTATTTCGATCTGCACGCGACGCTCGACGTGAAGCATAGCGCGGCGTGGAACAGCGAAGCGATCGCGCCGGCCGTGGAGGAAGATCCAAGCCGCGCGACTGCGATCGCCGAAGGGGCGCTCATCCGCCTGACCTGCGGCGCCCGCTGCTTCGAGCGTTACCGCCGGGAACTGTGGTGATTGAGGGCGAGCCGCTTCTCGAGCTGCTCCGCGAACTGAAGACCCGAGATTATCGCTTCGCCGCCGTCACTCCGGAAACTCATGCCCGTGTCCTCGCTCGGCCGCTGCGATCCGCTCCGACACTGCGCGACATTTTCGGCTGGAACCGACATTTCGATGACGACCAAATCGATCGCAAGATCCTGGAAATGCTCCGCAGCTCCGGGGCGATCGAGGAGGCGGACGGGCGCCTTCGAAGTTGGGTTCGCGTGGCCAGCCTCGGCGGTGAATTGTTTCTGCACTCGCCGTTCCCGACGACATCGCCGGACTCCGTATTCTTCGGCCCCGATACGCAGCGGTTCGTCAGGTTCGTATCCGACGAAATCCGCTCGCTCGAGTCCCCGAGGTGGATGGTGGACATGGGCTCGGGCAGCGGCGCGGGTGGAATTCTGGCAGCCAAGGCGGCCGGTTCGCCGCGCCTGACGCTGGTCGACGTCAATCCCCTTGCCGCCGACTTCGCGTCGATCAACTGCCGCTCCGCGGACGTGCAAGCGGATGTCGTCGTCGGGAACGACGTTCCGCACGGGTGCGAAGTGGTCATCGCCATTCCGCCATATATGATCGACGGGGCGCATCGCCTCTATCGCGATGGAGGCGGCCTTTACGGCGGCGAGCTAGCATTCAACTGGGCCCGGCGGTCGCTCGCGGCCCTCGCTGAAGGCGGGACGCTGTTGCTCTATACCGGGGCCGCAGTCATCGACGGCAAGGCTCCGCTGCTCGAAAAGATTCGCGGTTTGACAGAGGCGGCTGAAGCCCGCCTCCAGGCGACGGAGATCGACCCCGACGTCTTTGGCGAGGAGCTGGGC
>JBKPJK010000428.1:0-1589 GCA_046730635.1 Pseudomonadota bacterium
GCGGCCTCGCCGATCAGAAGACCTTTGGATTCATGCGCGAGGAGCATCGCGGTGAAGGCGAGGATGACGCCGATCACCACCGAAGCCGCACCGTCATAGAAGGGATTGCCCGTCAGCTGGGACGCAGCCAGACCGATCGCCGCGGCGATGATTCCGGCCATTGCCGCGCCATTCTCGAGAAGGACGATGAAGGCCGGCGGGTCCTTCGAGCGGCGGACTGCCCTGAACCAGCTGAGATCGCCCTTGGCCTTCTTGAAGTCCGCAAATGCTTCGAGCGTGGACCATCCCTCGAGCAGGAAGGCGACCAGCAGCACGCCGTACGCGATGACCGGGGACACGGCGGGCTCGGGATGGGCGATGTGGATGATGCCTTCGTAGATCGACACGCCCGCGCCGAGCGCGAAGACGAGGACCGCCACCACGAAGCTCCAGAAGTATAATTCGCGGCCGTATCCGAACGGATGATATTTGTCTGGCGGACGTTTGGCGGCCCGGCGCCCCCACATCAGCAGCAGCTGGTTGGTGGAATCGACAATGCTGTGGACGCCCTCGGTCAGCATCGCCGATGAGCCGGTGATCGCCGCCGCGACGAACTTGGACGCGGCAATGCCGAGGTTCGCCAGGAGCGCGACGACGAGGGTGCGCGTGGTGGTCGTGTGGGCGCTCATGGAAGGCCGATCTTCTCGATCTTCGCACTGACACGCAGGGTTTCGCCGGATGCGCCCCCGGCGTCGCCTGGACATTTTGCCGAAGCGAGCATGCCGATCATGCGAGACTGCATCGCATAGGTCGCGGTCTGTAGGACAGCGTTCGGCCCCCTCAGATGTGGATCACGCGCCCAAACGCGGCGAGCACGCTTTCGTGCATCATCTCGGACAGCGTCGGGTGCGGGAAGACCGTCTGGATGAAGTCGTCCTCCACCAACTCCGCAGTCTTGCCGATCGTATAGCCCTGGATCAGCTCCGTGACTTCGGCGCCGATCATGTGCGCCCCTAACAACTCGCCTGTCTTGGCGTCGAACACGGTTTTCACGAAGCCTTCGACCTCCCCGAGCGCGATAGCCTTGCCGTTGCCGATCGCGGGGAACTTGCCCACCCTGACGTCGTAGCCCTTCTCCTTGGCCGCGACCTCGGTCAGGCCTACGCTCGCGACCTGCGGGCGGCAGTAGGTGCAGCCGGGGATGTTCTTGGGGTCGGTCGCGTGCGGATGCACGTCCTTGTTGCCGAGCTCCTTGGCGATCGCTTCGGCCGCGGTGACGCCCTCGTGGCTGGCCTTGTGCGCGAGCCACGGGGGAGCGGTGACGTCGCCGATCGCCCAGATGCCGGGAACGTTGGTGCGGCACATCGGATCGGTGTCGATATGGCCCTTGGTCGTCTTCACCCCGAGCGATTCCAGCCCGATATTCTCGGTGTTGGGAACGATTCCGACCGCGACGATGCAATGGCTGAAGCGCTGCTCGCTCGTCTTGCCATCGCTCGTCTTGTTTTTGGCGGCGATGCCCTTTGCGTCTGCGGTGAGGTTTTCGACGCCCGCCGAGGTGAGGATTTTCAACCCCTGTTTTTGCAGGCTTTTCGCGAGCTGCGCACTGA
>JBKPJK010000429.1:0-2499 GCA_046730635.1 Pseudomonadota bacterium
CGCCCGCACCGCTCGCGGCCGCTGCCTCAACGGCCGCGGCTATGGGCATCTTGGCCTTCCGCAGCCGCACGGCGGTCAGGCGGGCCTGTTCGACCAGGGAGCGTCGCCGAAATAATGCGTATCTTGTCTGTGCTTGCCGCCGCCGTGCTCGCGGCAGCCTCCCCCGTTTTGGCCCAGACGCCGTCGGCAGCCCCGGATTATTCGAAGGACTCGGCGTGGCTTTGCCTTCCAGGCCGCGGCGATGTCTGTTCGACCCCGTTGGCAACGACCGCACTCAATCCGAACGGCTACGGATCCGTGGGGAAGACCGCGGTGGCCAGGGACGCGGCGATCGACTGCTTCTACGTCTACCCGACGGTATCGCGCGATCAGGCCCTCAACAGCGATCTCAGTCCCGGCAGCGAGGAGAAGGGCGCTGCCGAAGCGCAGTTCGCTCGCTTCGCCTCAGTCTGTCGGCCGTTCGCTCCAATCTATCGGCAGATGACCCTGTCCGCAGTTGTCGCCTTCACCGCCGGCGTCGACATCCGGGCGCCGCTCGCGCTCGCTTATCGCGACGTGGCGGCCGCCTGGCACAATTACCTCGCCAGCAAGAACAATGGGCGTCCGTTCGTGCTGATCGGGCACAGTCAGGGCAGCCTGATGCTCCAGATGCTGATCGCCAACGAAATCGAAAAAGACCCGGCAGTGGCAGCCCGAATGAAGCTTGCGATCCTACCCGGCTTCAATCTGCTCGTTCCGCAGGGCAAGCTCGTGGGCGGCAGCTTGAAGAAGATCCCGCTTTGCTCCCGCGACGGCGAAGCGGGTTGCGTGATCACCTGGAACAGCTTCCGGGAAAAGAACGTTCCGCCCGTAGGCGCGATCTTCGGGATTGCCGATCAATCCGGCATGACCGTCGGCTGCGTCAATCCCGCCCGGCCCGGATCACGAGACTGGGTGCCGCTCGACAGCTATTGGTACACCCACTCCAGCTATCCCGTTCCGGGAGGCCCCATTACATGGTCGACGGAAGGTCCTCCGTCGACGCCTTACGTTCGCACCGAGGGCCTGGTCTCGGCCAAGTGCGTCAACGACGGTCCACGCGGCTATCTGTGGGTTCGCACCAATGCCGATCCGAAAGACAAGCGCACCGACCGCATCGGCGGCGAGGTCGCGGTGATGGGTATGTTCCTTCCTGGGTGGGGGATGCATCTTTCGGATCTGGCCGAAGCGCAGGGCGACCTGATCCGCCAGGTCGGAGAGATCAGCGCTCGATCCAGAACAGCTGCTCCACGCTGAGGTCGAGAGCTTGGGCCAGCTTTAGAGCAAGCACGGTCGAAGGCACGAAAATGCCGTTCTCGACCGTGTTGATCGTCTTGCGCGACACGAGGCACATCTCGGCGAGCTGACTTTGCGTCAGACCGAGCTCGCCCCGCCGCTCTTTCAGGCGATTCGCGAGACGTTCATTCACCCTCGTCGGGCTCGCCGCGGTTGAGCCAGGTATAGCGGCCGACGGCCACGATCAGGGCGCCGTTGACCAGACCGTAAATCGCGAGTCCGGCATCGATTGGGACCCAGATTCGGGCGATCATCATCGCGCAGCCGATCACGGTCAGCGCCGCAATTCCCCACCGGCCCGCGTCGCCGCTGACGGATTTATGCCACTCGTCGTTCAAGATCGCCTGGTCCCGCTTGGGCAGCCAGCGCAGGGGCAGCCCGAACAGCATCCACAGTATCGTCAACGAGACCGTCGCCCAGGCGAATATTCCCAGCAATTGGCTTGCAAGGTCGGCGCCGTGCCTGAAGATCGTAAAGCCTTGCTGGACTACGACCAGCGGGATGACCCAACCCATCGAACGGCGACTGCGCTCAATGCTTTCGGCCGTCGGTCGGTCGAAATCGGGGCGCTCTCGGTAGCTCATTGACCAGATCCAGAATGGGCCCGCCTCTCGAGGACGCCGAAGCGGATGAGTGCCGCTCCCAAGCCGAAGGTCAGCACCAGGTGGGCCGTCTCCCCGGCGGTGAGCGGCTCGAACTTGGCGATGAAATAGGCCGCGATCGCGGCGCCGCAGGCGAAGAGAAACCCGAGCCGCATCGCATCGAGCCGGTGCGCGCGCGTAGTCTCGTCGTCGATCAATTCTCGCACTTCCTTCGGCCGGAACCAGAAGCCTTTGCTTGCCAGTGCGAACAGGAGCACGATGGATAGCGCTACCCATGCCCCGATCTTGAAGTGATCGACATCGCGGTGAGTCCCATCGCCCAGCGCGGACAGAAAGCTGA
Source organism: Pseudomonadota bacterium (assembly GCA_046730635.1). Lineage (GTDB taxonomy): Bacteria > Pseudomonadota > Alphaproteobacteria > Sphingomonadales > Sphingomonadaceae > Sphingomicrobium. The sequence continues at coordinate 2,257 of JBKPJK010000429.1, forward strand.
ATTGCTGGGTGAAATAGACGATCGCCAAGAACGGAAGTATCCGCGCTCGCCGCCTGCTCAGGTAATCCGCCTTCTCCGAAACCGAACGCTCACTCATTACCCCACCTCGATCGTGTAACTCGTGGGTTACATGTAACCTTCGGGTTACACAGGAGTCAAGCGGGGGTTACGGCGGGACTCCGGCCCCGCTAGAGCGTTGCGATGGTGCATGATTTCGACACGCCGTATCGGGGTGGCTTCCTC
>JBKPJK010000430.1:0-13213 GCA_046730635.1 Pseudomonadota bacterium
ATCCGACCCGAGCGCGGATCTCGAGCAAGAGGTCCGGCGGGGACGTAAGTTCACTGCCACGGAGGCGGTCGCGCGACTAGCCGGTCCCGGCGCGATGAAAGGCGCCTCTCCCGTTTCGCGCGTGAAGCAGGCCGAGATCGAAATCGACACCTGGCTGCAGGGTCACTTCGACGACGACGCCGGTGCCTTCCGGACCGTTCTCCAGCGTCGCATTCACGGAAGCCCCTTCCTGCTCGACAACCTTGATCGGCCGCTCGCCGTTCTGGCAGACTACTGCCGGGACGTGTGCGCGTCCGATTATCTTCTCGAGGAGCTTGTACGAGAGGCCGACGTCGAATGGGGTCGCGCGATGGACGAGCGTCCCTATTTCGAAAGGGTGGGCTCGCGTCCCGATGCCAACGATCCCTACACGGTGGAATCCGTGCGCGAGGCGCTGGGCGGAGCGCTCGCGCAATTGCCCGACACGACAAAGTAGCCATTGGGGCCATTCCCGATTTTGCGAGGTCGCAGCATTGGCTAGCCGAGGATGGCCATGCGTCCGAAAAAGGTCCCGGTCGTCCGCGGCGGCTTTGCGCCGTTCACCATCGAACAGCTCGAAGTCGGGCTGCGCGTTCTCGGCGAGCACGACATCGATCTCGGCGCGTTCTGGGACGAGAATATCGAAACGTTCCGGCAGACGGTGATTTTCGCCATTCGCGAGACCTCGGAGGCGCTCACGTCGCCCAAGATCCCCCTGCACTGGCGAATCGAGCTGGAGAGTCAGCTCGAGGACCTCGTTCGATATATCGAGTTCGCTGACCGATATATCGCCCGGCGCTCGGTCAAGAGCCGACCACGGGTCCTGGCATTTCCTGAAGGCCGGCGGATTCACTAACCGGAGCGTCGTCGAGCAGCGCGGCGGTGTGCCGCGCAATCACGCGCTCCTCATCCGTCGGCAACACCCAGATTGGAATCGTGGAAGTGGATGATTCGATGCGCCGCTCAGCGGTCGAATTTGCCTGCTCGTCGAGAGCGGCTCCAAGCCAGGCGCAGCCGGCGACGACCTCGCGCCGTGTTTTCGCGTCCCGTTCACCGATTCCGCCGGTGAAGACGATCCCGTCCACGCCGCCAAGAGCCGCGGCGAGCGAGCCGATCTCACGGACGATACGATAGATGAACAGGTCGATCGCTTCTCGCGCCCGTGGATCCGAGGACTCGCGCAGCGTACGCATATCGGACGAAATTCCCGACACGCCGAGGAGACCGGACTTCTTGTAGATCAGGTCCTCGAGACCCCGAGCGTCGAGCTTCTTTTCGTCCATCAAATAGATGAGCACGCCTGGATCGATGGAGCCGCAGCGCGTACCCATCATCAATCCCTCGACGGCCGTGAAGCCCATCGTCGTCGCGACGCTGCGCCCTTTGTGAAGCGCACAGATGCTCGCACCATTGCCCAAATGCGCGATGATGATGCGCTTGTCGGCGTAGTCGGGCGCGACCGTTCGCAGGCGGCCACTGACGAACTCGTACGAGAGTCCGTGAAAGCCGTAGCGGCGGACACCTGCGTCGGTGATCTCGCGAGGAAGCGCGAATGCCTGCGCAAGGTGGGGCTGGCTCTGGTGGAAAGCGGTGTCGAAGCAGGCAACCTGCGGGATGTGCGGCGCCTCCGACATGATGGCTTCGATCGGCGAGAGATTATGCGGCTGATGCAGGGGCGCGAGCGCAATCAGCGATTTCAACTGCTGGACCACCTGTTTCGTAATCCGCGTCGGCTCGGTGAACATCGTTCCGCCGTGCACCACGCGATGGCCAATCCCTTCGACGGCCTCGCCGCCCAACAGGCTGATTGTCGTTTGCAATATGACGCGCGTCGCGGATCTATGGTCGAGATCCTTCGCGCCCCATTCATTTGCGAACAGCGACTCACCGTCGGGCCCTTTGACCGACATGGACGGGGCTACGCCGATTTTCTCGATCTGTCCGCGGAAGCGAAGAGTCTGATCCGCATCGTCCTCGAAGACTGCGAACTTGATGCTGGACGATCCTGCGTTGACGACCGCTACCTGCCGAACCATCGCCTTTTCCTTTCCGCCGCCGGCGATGCCGGACCCGTCATTGGATCGCCGCGGATGCATTCTCGCGGCGCGCAGCGACCAGCAGCTGGGCGACTGCGCAGGACGCGAGCCGGGCCATTTCCTCGTCCGCCCTACTGGTCAGGATGATGGGCACCTTCGCGCCGAGAACGATGCCGGCGGCATCTGCGTCCGCGAGGAAGGACAAGCTCTTCGCGAGCATGTTGCCGGCCTCGAGATCCGGCACGACCAAGACGTTCGCGCGGCCGGCCACCGGCGAGGATATCTTCTTGATCTTCGCGGCCTCGGGGCTGATCGCGTTGTCGAGCGCCAGGGGACCGTCGAGGACTGCACCGGTAATCTGGCCGCGGTCGGCCATCTTGCACAGTGCGGCAGCCTCGAGCGTCGAGGGCACGTCGGGATTGACGCTTTCCATCGCGCTGAGGATCGCCACGCGGACTTCCTTCGCTCCGAGAGCGTGCGCCAGATCGATCGCATTCTGCGTGATGTCGACCTTGCCCTTCAGGTCCGGCGCGATGTTGACCGCCGCGTCGGTGATGACCAGCGGCTGATCGTGGCTCGGCACGTCCATGACGAAGCAATGGCTGATCCGGCGCGCGGTGCGGAGGCCAGTGTCGCGCTTGACCACCGCTCCCATCAACTCGTCGGTATGGAGGCTGCCCTTCATCAATGCTTCGGCCTTGCCCTCGCGCACCAACGCAACCGCTTTCTCTGCTGATTGCACGCTATATTCGGCATCGACGATCTCGAAGTCGCTGATGTCGAGCCGGTGCTCGGCGGCGACCTTGCGGATCCGTTCTTCCGGTCCGACGAGGATCGGCTGGATCAGCTTCAGCTTGGCCGCCTCGACCACGCTTTCCAAGGATACCTGGTCGCACGGGTGCGCCACCGCGACCCGAAGAGGCGCATGTGACTGCGCCCGCTTTACGAGCGCATGAAATTTATCGTGCGTGTTCGTGCCATGGCTGACGCGGGCCTCCGCCTCGAGAACCGGCATGGGCAAACCTCTCTGTATTAGGGCGCGGGATGTGACGGGCCCCGGTGCATTTTCGAAGCATAAGGGGAGTGCCGTTCCGGCCTATCCGTATATCCCCGGACCGTTTGTGCCCGCGCCCGCACATCCTCTCTCAGCCAGCGCCTGAGCACATCTCGGGGGTTAACCCGATTTCGCGGGGTCGCTCGCCTTCTATCCTCGGTGCAGAGATTGCGGCCGGCGCGTGCCCGCCGGATCCGGGGAGACTTCGGAGGCTCGAAATGGATAGCCCGACTGACCAAGACGCGTTCACGCTACCTGAGCTCGATTATTCACAGCCGCCGGCCGGATCGGACCGCCGCACTTTCATGGTGCGGAGCGCCATGGCTGCCGCGGTCGTCGCAGTCGGGGGGCGCGCCAATCCGCTATGGGCTCAGGCGCCCGCGGACCCGCTGACCAAGCTCGATCCCAACCTCCAGGTGGTCAAGGACGAGAAGGGCCCGGTCATGACCCTTGTCGACGAGTTCTACAAAGTCGGGCCCGGACCGTCGTCGTCACATACGATCGGCCCGATGCGGATCACCTACGACTTCTACCAGCGCGCGATCAAATTGCCGCAGGCCGAGCTCGACAAGGCCACGGCGCTGAGGGTCAACCTGTACGGCAGCCTCAGCGCGACCGGCAAAGGCCACGGCACGGAGCGCGCGGCGCTGGCCGGCCTGATCGGCCATGAGCCGGCGACGATCGATCCGGTCGCGGTCCTCGACAAGATGGCCGCCGAGCCGGAGAAGGTCTATCCCGTCAAGCTCGGCACGAAGACGATCAACGCGTCGCTGAAAGACATCATCTACGACGCGACCAAAGGCGACTTTCCGCACGCCAACACGATGAAGGTGAGCCTGCTCGCCGGCGACAAGGTGCTGCTGGAGCAGGAATATTATTCGGTCGGCGGCGGCTTCATCGAGTGGAAGGGCTATCAGCCGCCGAAGAAGAATCCGCCCAAATTTCCCTATTCCACCATCGCCCAGGTTCTCGATTACACCAAGCGCGATAAAATCTCGATCGCCCAGCTGGCGATGGCCAATGAAACGTCGATTTCCGGCAAGAGCGAAGCGGAGGTCAACGCCTTCCTCGACAAGATCATCGGCGCCATGCGGGCGACGGTTAAGACCGGCCTTGCAGCGCCGACGTCCACTCTACCCGGGCCGATCAAGCTCAAGACCAAGGCGGGCGACGTCTACAAGAGCGCGATGAACGAACCGATTCCCGCGCGCAAGGCGATCGGAATGGTCTCGGCCGCGGCCCTCGCCGGCTCGGAGGAAAATGCGCGCGGGCATCTGGTCATTACCGCGCCCACCGGCGGGTCGGCCGGAGTCATGCCCGCGGTTCTCTATTCGCTTGATGCAGCCGGCGCCAAGGTATCCGACCAGAAGCTGCGCGAAGGACTGCTTGCCGCGTCCGTCATCGGCTATCTGTGCAAGCATCACGCAACCCTCGCGGCTGCGGAGGGCGGTTGCCAGGCCGAGATCGGGGTCGCATCGGCAATGGGTGCGGCGATGATTGCGCAGGCACTCGATGCCCCTCCGCAAGTCGTCGCCAATGCTGCCGAAGGCGCGCTGGAGCATCACCTCGGAATGACCTGCGATCCTGTGGCAGGCTTCGTCCAGGTTCCGTGCATCGAGCGTTGCGCGTTCGGTGCGGTCAAATCCTGGACCGGCTATCTGATTGCGAACAACGAGATCCCAACGAATCGCCGGGTCGATTTCGATTCAACGGTCCAAGCGCTCGCGATCACGGCGAAGGAGATGAACTCCAAGTATAAGGAGACCTCCGAAGGCGGGCTCGCCGTTTCCCTCGTCCTCTGCTGAGCACGGGGTTGCGTGACCCGCGCGGAACAGCAGCCTGAAGCAGCGGTATCGAATAGGATCGTTATCGCCGCCTGGCTGCTGACTTCCGTCTTCTATTTCTATCAATATTCGATGCGGTCGGCGCCGGCGGTGATGGTGCCGGAGCTGACCGGCGCGTTCGGCCTGACCGCAGTCGGCATCGCTTCGCTGATTGGGCTCTTCTACTACGGCTACGCACCGTTCAGCCTGGTCGCGGGCGTGGCGATGGACCAGCTCGGACCGCGCAAGGTCGTGCCCCTGGGGGCAGCGACCGTGGCGATCGGAGCGATGCTCTTTTCGACTGGCGATCCGCTGATCGGCGGGATCGGCCGCTTCCTCCAGGGCGCGGGCGGAGTCTTCGCGCTGATCGGCGCCGTCTACCTGGTAAGCACGCACATGCCGGCATCGCGCGCGGCGACGATGATCGGCGCGACGCAGATGTTCGGAATGGCGGGCGGATCCGCCGGGCAGTTCGCGGTCGGGCCGCTGATCTCGTCGGGTCTGCAGTGGGACAAGTTCTGGCTGATCATGGGCTTCATCGGAATCCCGATCGCAGTCCTGCTGCTGATCCTCATTCCGCGCCGTAGCTCGAGTGCTGGCTCGGCCGTCGGGCTTGGCGCCGCCGGGCGTGCGATGGGCGCGGTGTTCGTCAACCCGCAGTCGATCCTGTGCGGCCTGATCGCAGGCTTCATCTTCATCCCGACCACGATCTTCGACATGGTGTGGGGCGTCCGCTATCTGCAGGAAGCGCATGACGTGCCTTATTCGCTGGCAGTCCTGCGGTCCGCATCCGTGCCGTTCGGCTGGATCATCGGCTGTCCGCTACTGGGCTTCATCAGCGATCGGATCGGACGCCGGAAGCCGGTGATCATCGGCGCGGCGCTCGTGCTGCTCGGTGCGCTTGCCCTGATCCTGTTCAGCCCGCCGGACGTGTTTCCCCCCTATAGTCTTGGGCTTCTCGCCGGCATCGCGTCGGGGGCGGCGATGATCCCCTACACGGTGATCAAGGAGGCCAATCGACCCGAGCACAGCGGCACGGCGACCGGCGTTATCAACTTCCTCAACTTCGCGACGACGGCCGTTCTTGGGCCGGTGTTCGCAGGCAGGCTGATCGCCGCAAGCCAGGGCGGCGAGCGCGAGCTCGGTCACTACCAGCAGAGCTTCATCCCGCTGCTCTTCGGCGTCGGTCTCGCGATCCTGCTGACGCTCCTGCTGCGAGAGACCGGGCCGAAGGCGCGCAAGGCGGCGCATGCACCGCCCCTCGGCGCCGGGCTGCCGGCCGAATGATTTTCAACGGAGGAATCGATGTCGACTGAGGTCCTCGAACGCAAAGAAACGAAGAAAGCATCGGCGGCGGCGTTCAAGCCGGGACTGTGGACGAAGGAGATCAACGTCCGCAACTTCATGCAGCACAATTACGAGCCGTATTATGGCGACGAGAGCTTCCTCAAGGGGCCGACCAAGCGCACGACGGCGCTGTGGAAGAAGTTGACCGACCTATTCGTCGAGGAGCGCAAGAAGGGCGTCCTCGACGTATCGCAAATCCCGAGCTCGATCACTGCCCACGACGCCGGGTACATCGACAAGAAGAATGAGGTCATCGTCGGCTTGCAGACGGATGCGCCGCTGAAGCGCGCGATCATGCCGAACGGCGGCCTAAAGATGGTTACGAACGGCCTCGAGGCCTATGGGTACAAGCCTGATCCCAAGGTCGTCGAGATCTTCACCAAGTATCGCAAGACCCACAACGAAGGCGTGTTCGACGCCTACACGCAGGACGTTCGCAAGTGTCGCAGCTCGCATGTCCTTACCGGCCTTCCGGACGCCTACGGCCGGGGCCGGATCATTGGCGATTATCGGCGAATCGCCCTGTACGGTGTCGATCGGCTGATCGAGGCAAAGAAGGCGGAGAAGCTTTCGCTCGACGACCAATGGTCCACTGACGACATCATCCGCGACCGTGAGGAACTGAGCGAGCAGATCCGCGCCCTCGACGAACTCAAGGAAATGGCTGCGAAGTACGGCTTCGATATTTCGGGGCCTGCCGGAACTGCCAAAGAAGCCGTGCAATGGCTCTACTTCGGCTATCTCGCAGCGGTGAAGGAGCAGAACGGTGCGGCCATGTCGCTGGGCCGCGTTTCGACGTTCCTCGACGTCTACTTCGAGCGCGATCTCGCGAATGGAACTCTGACCGAGGAACAAGCTCAGGAAATCGTCGACGACTTCGTAATCAAGCTGCGCATCGTCCGCTTCCTGCGCACGCCGGAATATGACGATCTCTTCGCCGGCGATCCGACCTGGGTGACGGAATCCATCGCGGGAATGGCCGACGACGGGCGGCCGCTGGTCACCAAGACCAGCTTCCGATTCCTTCAGACGCTCTACAATCTGGGGCCGGCACCGGAGCCGAACCTGACGATCTGGTACACCCCGCTGCTGCCGGAGGGCTTCCGCCGATTTGCCGCGAAGGTTGCGATCGACACCAGCTCGATCCAGTTCGAGAGCGACGAGATCATGCGCATGGCATGGGGCGACGACGGGGCGATCGCCTGTTGCGTCTCACCCATGGCGATGGGCAAGCAGATGCAGTTCTTCGGCGCCCGGGCGAACCTCGCCAAGGCGATGCTGTACGCCATCAACGGCGGCCGCGACGAAGTCAGCGGGAAGCAGATCGCGCCGCCGACCGAGCCGGTGAAAGGCGACTATCTCGACTTCGACGATGTCGTCGATCGCTTCGACAAGATGATGGACTGGCTTGCCGGTACGTACGCGAGCGCAATGAACGTCATCCACTACATGCACGACAAATATGCGTACGAGCGCATCGAGATGGCGCTGCACGATTATGCGCCGCTCCGAACCATGGCGTTCGGAATCGCCGGAATGTCGGTCGTGGCGGACAGCCTCTCGGCGATCAAATATGCCAAGGTGAAAGTCGTTCGCGACGAGACCGGCCTGATCACCGATTATGTGACAGAAGGCGAGTTCCCGGTGTTCGGGAACAACGACAATCGCGTCGACGGAATGGCCGCATGGCTCGTGTCGACCTTCATGTCGAAGCTGCGCAAATACCCGCTTTACCGGAACGCGTTGCACACCCAGTCGGTGCTGACGATCACGTCGAACGTGGTCTACGGCAAAGCCACGGGCAACACGCCGGACGGACGCCGAAAGGGCGAGCCTTTCGCTCCGGGTGCGAACCCGATGCACGGCCGCGACAGCCACGGGATCCATGCGTCCGCTGCATCGGTTGCGAAGATCCCCTACCGCGACGCGCAGGACGGAATCTCTCTCACGACGACGCTCGTCCCGACGGGTCTCGGACGAACGGAGGACGAGCGGATCACGAACCTGACGTCGATCCTCGACGGCTTCTTCGGGACGACCGGCTATCACATGAACATCAACGTCCTGAACCGCGACACCTTGCTGGATGCCATGGATCATCCGGAGAAATATCCCAGCCTGACGATCCGCGTGTCCGGCTATGCGGTGAACTTCGTTCGGTTGACGCGCGAGCAGCAGATGGACGTGATCAACCGCACGTTCCATGGAGAATGAGATGGAGGCGCCCCCCGCGCCGTCGATGACAGCCGCATCCACCCCGCTCGAGGCCAAGTCGCCGTTCGAGATGCGCGTTCACTTGGGCGAGGATGTGCCCGACATGGATGTGAAGAGCGCGCTCAAGACCGGCGACCTCGGTTTCCTGCACTCGTTCACCACCGGATCGGCCGTCGACGGTCCGGGAATAAGGCTCGTCGCGTGGACGACGGCGTGCATGTTCCGCTGCCAGTTCTGCCACAACCCCGACACGTGGACGCTGAAGAACGGCATTCCGGTTCCGCTCAACCGCGCGATCGACGAGGTGCGGAAATATTCGAACGGGCTCAAGGCGATGAAGGGCGGCTTCACGCTGTCGGGCGGGGAGCCTATGATGCAGGACCGGTTCGCGGCGCGCCTGCTCGCGGCCGTGAAGCAGATGGGCGTTCACACCGCCATCGAGACCAATGGCTTCTACGGCGACCGGCTGACCGACGACGAGCTTCGCAACATCGATCTCGTCATCCTCGACATGAAAGGATTCACCCGCGCCCAGCATGAGCGCGTGACCGGCGGAATGCACAACGAGGACGTGCTCGAGCTGTGCAATCGCCTCTCAGCGCTCAAGCGGCCGATGTGGCTGCGATATGTCCTGGTCCCCGGCCTCACCGACATCCCGGAGGAAATGGAGGCCATCGCGAACTTCGGCGCCTCATTGGGCGTGGTCGAACGGGTGGAAATCCTACCGTTCCACCAGATGGGACGCTACAAATGGGAACGACTGGGGCTCAACTATCAGCTCGAGGCAACCGACCCGCCGACCCGCGCGGATGTCGACACGGCGATCGCGATCTTTCGCGAAGCTGGGCTGGACGCTTCCTAGCCCTTGTCGCGACTCCCAACTGCCATCGGCAGTTTCCTACGGTTGGTGTTGGGGATTCCCCTGAGTTCTTGCGCCGCGCTGCTCACTCATAGTCCAGGGCGGAACTCAAGCAGAGTGGGGGCTCAGGGATGATCCGCACAAACCTGATGGCCGCAACGGCGATTTTGATCGGGTCTCCGGCCCTGGCCGGCAGCCCACCCAATGTGATCCCCGCAGCAGGCGCGAGCGGCGCCTCAGGAAGCGGAGCCCAGGAAGCGGCGAGGCCGCTGACCGACGCCGAGCGCGCGGAGGCCTTGCGCGAGCTCCATGACCTTCAAGCGCGCATGACCGCGCTCGAAACCCGGTTGGGGGTGTCGCCCCCCGTTCAAACGACTCCGCCAGTGCCCGGTTCGCCCAAAGACCATCATCTGGAACTCTACGGTTTTACACAGCTGGACGCGATCCAGGACTTCAAACGCGTGGATCCGGATTGGGAAGCGTCCCTGCGGCCTTCCAAGATTCAGACGTCACCGGGGCAGTTCGGCAGCAATGGCCAGTCCATCTTCAGCGTTCGGCAGACGCGGCTGGGAGTGAAAGCGAGCGGAATGCTCGAAGACCGGCCTTATGAAGCCAAGTTCGAGTTCGATCTGTTCGGCACCGGCGACGATGCGGGCAAAACGCATATGCGCATTCGCCATATGTATGCGAGCTGGGGGCCATTCCTGGCCGGACAAACCAATACCCTGTTCATGGACGGGGATATCGCGCCTAACAGCATCGAATATTGGGGCCCACCGGGCATGGCCTGGCTCCGCAATCCGCAGATTCGTTGGACTTTCTGGGATCGAAACGGCCTGACCGCCGCAATCGCTCTCGAACATCCGTCGAACGACATTGATCCGGGTCAACTCCGACTGTTCGACGAGGACATTGCCAGCAATATCCAGGGCGACGAGAAGGTCCCTGACCTCACGGCGGCAATTCGGTACGGCGGAAAGTGGGGCCACGTCCGTCTCGGCGGCCTCTTGCGTAGAGTAGGATACGAAACCCGCAACACGTCGAACAACGACCCGCAGGGCCATAAGACCGGTTGGGGCCTGGATCTGACGTCAGCGATCAATATCAATCCCGTGACGCTGAAGCTCGGAGCCGTCTACGGTCGCGGGCTGGCGACGTACATGAACGATGGCGGCATGGATCTCGCGCCCGCGGTTGCGGTGACCAGGGATCCGATTACCGGCATCATCACGATCATCCCACGGGCAGAGGCAGTGAAGCTGTTCGGCATGTCTGCGTTTGCCGACGTCCAATGGGCGAAGCACTGGAGCTCAACGATCGGCTACAGCTTCGACAAGGTCGACAACACAAACTTTCAAGATCCAGGCGCTTTCCATCGCGGCGACTATGCCTTGGTCAACATCCTGTGGACACCCGCAGAGCCGGTCATGACCGGGCTTGAGCTCCAATGGGGCAAGCGCGAGAACAATGACGGCAACAAGGGCAACGACATCCGACTGCAGTACAGCTTCAAATGGGCCTTCTCGAGCAAGAATCTCTGGGACTTGGTCGAGTAGCCAGCCCCTTCAACGTCGGTTCAGCTGCGTTTGCGAAGCGTCGTCGCGATCTTGTCGAGCATCGAAGATTCCATGCTTGACACGCTGTTCCCTAGACGAAGCAGCTGTGCCAGTCCGCCGCCGGAAGCCATCGCCACTTCGTTGCAGGCTTCGACCACGCGCTGGAGCCGCTCTTCCTGTTCGGCCGGGGGCAATACGGAGAAGCCCGCTTTCAAGACTTCCACCGCGGTATCGAAGATTTCGTCCGACGGGCGAACCTTCAGCCATTCGACGATCTGCGCGTAGGCCGGCGAATCCGGGTCGACGTCGCGCTCCCGCGCCAATCGCAGGACGGTCTCGCGCTCGTCCTTGCTGACCGACCCGTCGGCCCAGGCGACCTGCAGCAAGGGCGCGAGGAACAATGCGGGCGCCTTGTCCACGGTAATTCCCAGGTTGCGCACGCGCAGCAGCAGATCCGGATTTTGAACGTGCAGCTGATCGCGCAGGGCAGTGGCAATTTCGTCGAGCTTGGCGTTCTGCCGCAGCTTGTCGAGGAGCTTCGCGTCCTCCTGCCGGAAGTAGGTTTCCTCCATCGCTTTTTCGCGGTCGCCAAAAATGCGGTCTTGCATGCTCGTACCTCGTCGTCAGCGGCCTAGGGCCCGTCGCCAGAGCCCACTATCGGGACTTCTCACTAGCTTGTCGACGGCAGGACGATGCTGGAAGCGATCTACGCAGGCCGGGCCTGATGGAGATCGGTTTGCCAACCGCCGCCGAGCGCTCGAAACAGGTCGACCTGGGAGTCGATGAGACGGGCATCGGCCTCGGCGAGATCGGCTTCGGCCTGCGCCAAGGTTCGCTCGGCATCGAGCTCGGCAAGGCTGTCGGCGCGGCCTTCGCGAAGTTGCGCCCGGGCGATCCGCGCGGCTTGCGCGGCCTGGTCGCGTGCGGATTGCAGCGCCTGCCGCCGCTCGATTTCCTTGGCGTAGCGGGACAGCGCGGTCTCCGTCTCCTCGAGCGCGGTCAGGACGGTCTTGTCGAAGCGTGCCAGCTCGACACGGCTCTGCGCCTCCGCCCCCTCGACGCGCGCTCGAGCCGCCTCCTGATTGGGAAACGACCAGCTCAGCAGCGGTCCGACAAGAAAGCCGAGCGCCCCGCCAGTGAAGAGGCTTCCGATGCTCGTTGCGGCGGACGCAAGCGATCCTCCGAGAGTGATATGGGGATACAGATCCGCAGTCGCGACCCCGATGCGCGCCGTTGCCGCAGCGAGGTGGCGCTCCGCCTCGCGAACGTCCGGGCGTCGCGCGAGCAATGCCCGCCCATCACCTACGGGGATGGGTTGGGAAAGCTCCAGCAGCTTGCCGGTCACGCCGGTGACGGGCCGTTCGGACGGGGTGTGGCCCGTGAGAGTGGCGAGGCGGAAGGTCGCGGCCTGGAGATCGGCTTCAAACTCCGGAATGTGGGCCCGCTGCTGATCGCGCAAAGCGGTTATGCGGACCAGATCGAGGCGCGACGTTCGCCCGGCTTCGAAGCGCTTGCCGCTGAGGCGCACGCTCTCGTCGAGCAGCTCCACCGTATGCTGTGCCACTTCGAGCCGGCGCTGGCTCGAGAGAATATCCGCATAGGCGCGGGTCGTCTCGGCAGCGACGATGACGCGCACCGCGTCGCGCTCGGCCTCGGCAGCGCCGACGTCTCCGCGCGCGGCTTCGATGCCTCGGCGCACGCGGCCGAACAGGTCGACTTCGTACGAGACGTTGAGGCCGGTCGTCAGTGCCCAGTTGGCGTCCTGGTCCGGCGTGCGTTCAAGTCCGCCCGGCCGGGCATATTGCGCGCTTGCTCCGACCGACGTTTGCGGTAGCCGATCGCTCCTCGCGCCGCGCAGGGAAGCGCGAGCGACGGCGATGTTTGCTGTTGCGACGGCGATGTCCTTATTGGCTTCCAGCGCTTGTCGCACGAGGCCGTCCAGCACCGGGTCGGAATAGAGCCGCCACCAATCGTCCTGCCCCGCCGCATTAGCCACGGACGCAAAGCCGCCGCTGACGAACGGGGCCTGCGCCGTCGTCGGAACCGGCGGAGGAGAATAGTTGGGACCGACGGCGGCGCAGGCTGCCAACGTGAGGGCTGCGCTGGCTGTGAGGAGAGTCTTTCGAACGATAGGCATTGGGGATCTCATTCGGCTGGCTGAAGCACGGGCTGGCTGCTGCGGCCGCGGCCGCGACGCCAATCGGCCACGCGATCCGCAAGCTTGCGGCTGACGACGTAGAAGGTCGGCGTGTAGATCAGGCCGAAGGCAGTCACGCCGATCATCCCGAAAAAGACCGCCGTGCCGA
>JBKPJK010000431.1:0-2469 GCA_046730635.1 Pseudomonadota bacterium
ACATCACCGTCATCGGACCTGACGGGAAGCGCGACACGCACGGACCCGGCGGCGGCAAACACATTACCGTCAAGCTGCACGACAAGCGCGCAGCGCTAGAGCTGTTCCGTAACCCGAGATTGCGGCTGGGCGAGCTGTACATGGATGGCAGGCTTACGATCGAGGACGGCACGATCCTCGACCTGTTGGAGCTGATCGTCGGTGCCAAGCCCTGGGAGGAAGGCCGCCGCAAGGCGCTTGGCAAGGGCAAGGCGGGCAAGCTCGTCTCGCTTTTCCGCCGCAATCCCGTCAGCAAGTCGCGTCAGAACGTCGCACACCATTACGACATCGGGAATGAGCTCTACGCGCTCTTCCTCGATGACGACCTGCAGTACAGCTGCGCCTACTTCACCGACCCCAAGAACAGCCTCGAACAGGCGCAGGCCGACAAGAAGGCGCATATCGCCGCGAAGCTCGACCTCAAGCCGGGTCAGCGAGTGCTCGACATCGGTTGCGGTTGGGGCGGAATGGCGCTGTACCTGCACAAGGTTGCGGGGGTCGACGTGCTCGGCATCACGCTGTCGGAAGAGCAGATCAAGATCGCTCGCCAGCGCGCCGAGGACGCGGGCGTGTCAGACCATGTGAAGTTCGAACTGATCGATTATCGGCTGCTCGAGGGCCGCTTCGACCGGATCGTATCGGTCGGCATGTTCGAGCATGTCGGCGCCGCGCATTACGACGAATTCTACGCCAAGTGTCGCGAGCTCCTCACGGACGACGGCGTCATGCTGCTTCACACGATCGGGAAGCTCGGCGGTGCCGGCACGCCGGACCCATTCACCGACAAGTGGATATTTCCGGGCTACCACCTGCCGAGCCTGTCGCAGATGTGCGGGTCGAGCGAGAAGGTGAAGATGATCGTCAGCGACGTCGAGACGCTTCGACTCCACTACGCCTACACGCTTAGGCATTGGCTCGAGCGAGCGAGCAAGGCCCGGTCGAAGATCGTGAAAATGTACGACGAGCGCTTCTTCCGGATGTGGGAATTCTATCTCGCGGGCGGGATCGTGATGTTCGAGAGCGGAGCGGCCTGCAATTACCAGGTTCAGTATGTGCGCGACCGTCGCGCCACGCCGATCACGCGCGATTACATGCTCGAGACCGAACGCAAATATCGCCAGATCGGGGGCACGCCGGCGCCGGCGAGGAGGAAGCCCCGCAGCACCGCGCGTAAGCCTAGCCTCGCGTCCGCCTAAGCGGGCTTGCGCGATCCTCGCATCGACTGGCGCGCCTGACGCCGCTCGTCGGGCGTAAGCTTCCCGTCATGGTTGAGGTCGGCGCGATCGAAATGCTGAAGGGCGGCGTTGGTCGCCTCCTGAAGGGTCACTCGGCCGTCGTGGTTGGCGTCCGCCATCTCGAATAGCGCACCGCCGAAACCAGCGCGGTGCATGCGCATGCCTTCCATAGCCGGATGGCCCCACATCCCGTCTCCATCGCGCATCACCATGACGCGATGCTCTTCGATACGCGGCTTCGCGGCCATGAATTCCTGGCGGCTGATCGTGCCGTCGTGGTTCGTGTCGAGACGGTCGAAGTCAGCGCCACGATCTCGTCCTTTCATCCCGCGACCCGCCATTCGCGTTTCCATGCCGTCGTGCATGCTCAACATCCGTTGATGCATGCTGTCCATCTCTTCGCGAGTGACGAAGCCATCGTGGTTGGCGTCGACATGATCGAACATCTTGCGGACGTGGGCCGCAACTTCATCGCGCGTCATGACCTTGTCCGACATCATTCGCACGCGCATCTGCCGCATCCCTTCCGGCCGCGCGGCGGGTCGCCCGGCAGTCGGAGTGGTGCCTTGCGAAACGCCCGGCGGAGGGGTCGTCTGCGCGACTGACGCACTGCTCGCTAGAAGAACTGCCGCACCGATCAAAACCGTCTTCATGCGTCTCGCCTCCTCAATGATGTCGAGCGTCGGCTAACTCAGCAATGCTGTCTGGGAATTGAACGGCCTTCCGCCGTCAGCGCCTCGTGAAGGGCTGCACGTCGATGTAGCCCCACTCACGTACCGGCCCGGCGCGACGGACGTCGCCAAGGGCTCGCGGCAATTCGCCGTGCGGATCGAACAGGGCGCTGTGCCGAGTCACCACCCAAACAGTGCGCGGGCGCGCCCACGCGCGATTGCGCGCAATGGCTAAAGCCTGGTCACGTGTAACGGAAACTACCGCGGGCGAACCGGCCCGAATCGGTCCCTTGAACCCGACGGCCGGGTAATCCCCTGGAATGCCGCGCTGGACAAAGGAGTGCGGGCCCAGAGCATCGAGCGGAAGCGCGCTATCGTTTGGGTAGAGCCAGACCTCGTCACCGGGGCCAACGTGCCCCATCAAATATGCGCGAACGGCGCTCCAGTCTTCCGGGGCTGGCCGTAGAGCGATCTGCACCGCAGTCGGCACGAGGGTGATCACGATTGCTGCGGTCAACCAGCTG
>JBKPJK010000432.1:0-2861 GCA_046730635.1 Pseudomonadota bacterium
GTAGTATCTAGGAAACAAACGTGATAATACAGGTTAATATCGAGTCGACTCACACAAGTAAGGTGTGAGTATACGGCAAGCGCTTTCGCGTCGCCTATTACGCAGACGCGAATGCTCGTCTGCACCTTTGCTAATGATAGATTAGAGGTGAATTGACCGTTTAGCAGCTTCGGGAAGCGAGAAGAAAGGGGAATCATGCCTAGGTTCTTGTGGACCATCTCGCCCGCTTTGTTGCTGCTAGCCGGCTGCTGCAACCCCCCTGACATTGCCACTGTCGACGTCCCCTTGCGCGGGCAACAGACGAGCATGTGGTGCTGGGCGGCGAGCGGTCAGATGACCATGAATTTCATTCACCCGGCGTCCGGCATCCAGCAATGCGACGAGGCGAACAAGCGTTTCGGCAGGACCGATTGTTGCAACAGCCCCGTCCCCAACGCGTGCATCAACGGCGGTTGGCCCGAGTATCAGAAGTATAATTTCACCGCCGACATGACGAGCGATACTGCCCTGTCCTGGGCAGCCTTAAAGAGTCAAATCTATTGCAAGAAGAAACCCTTCGCTTTTTCGTGGCACTGGAACGGTGGCGGCGGGCACATGATGGTGGTGACCGGCTATGTGACGATCGCCGGTGCCAACTACGTTAGCATCAACAACCCCTGGCCTCCGACTGGCGGCACGCAGGAGATCATTACCTACGACGCTTATGTCGGTGGGTCGGCCTACGACCACACGCATTGGAACGACTATTACAACATCACTTACAAGGGAGCGTAAGATGCGGTCCAGATTGATCGCCGCCCGGCTTTTGCTACCCTTGCTGACCGTGGCCTGCCAAAACGAAGGAAAGCCACCGCCGCCCCCGGCGTCGAATGCCGGCCAGGCTGCGGACGCGGCCCTCGGCGTCCTGCGCCAGCTCGTCACTCCCCAGAATTATCGTGGGATGGGTTTCGATTCGATCGATCAGGTATCGCGGGCGCAGCTCGGCGCACCACTCGCAGTCAGCAACATCGGCCTAGACCGGCTGAAGCAATATCAACCCTCAGCCGACCCCGCGACGCTGCTCGTCCCGTCGAACGAGGCGGTCTATCCGGTGGTGGTGGATGGCACGGTCAAATCTTCGTTGACGATCATCAGGAAAGGCAACGGCTATGTGCCGGCTGCGTTCGGTAATGGGGATCTCTCAAAGCGGCTTGGGCGCTACCGGCAAGCCGCCGGAGCAGACGCCTTCATCGTTCGAGTTCCAGCACTCAACTTTTACTTCCTGGGACATCGGGCGGCGGAGGGCCTGTTTCTCACGCCGGTCGTCAGCGATCCGCGGCTGAAACTCGCCGAGGGCCGGCCTCAGTCGGCCAATCAGGTCCTGGCGCAGCTCGTTCCGATTGCCCGCGCATACAACGGTCTGCCGCTCTGATCGGCGAGGGTGCGCGGCGGCCAGGTACCGGCGCAAGAAAGGAGCGCTATGCCCAACCCAATCGACATCCTGCGCCGATACTATTCGCCGGCGACTCCTGATCTTGGGTGCTTCGTTCGAAACAAGCATCCATTTCAGGTCGATGTGGACTTTTTCATCTGGAACGAGTTCCCGCCATTTAACCCGTCGAATGGCGCGATCCTCCCGCATCAGGTTTACTTCAGGGTCAAATGCGGGAAAGCCGCTCATCACCAGCGGGTCAGCGTGTGGATGACACCTCCGGGCTCATCGCTTCCTCCACCGCTCATCGGCCAACCGCCAGATTACATACTGGGGGGAGATTTCGCGCCAACCCCTAGCGATTGGCTGAAATTCCCAGTGCGTACGACGGACCAGGGCTATTGGTTTGCGGGCGAACACAAACCGGCCAACGGCACGGGATGGCTCCGCGATTCCAGTGTCGGCCACAGTTACGACATCTACGACAATGGCACTCTAAGCACGGTCGGCTGGGACGACACCGGCCAAGATCGTGATTATGACGACTTGGTTCTGGAGGTCGCCGTGGTCCGGCGGCATCTTTATTTCCCTGATCTCAATGGAATCGCCCTGACGCCCGACGAGGCCACGCGCTTCGAGCGAGAAATCTTGCCGAAGCTGCACGCGCCAGCTCGCTCCAAGGCCGCCGCCGCCGAATAGACTGACGAAGCATCAGGTCCGGGGGCGGCCTGTATCGCGCGATCGCGGTCGCCTGTGCGTCAGATGCTTCTTATGTGCTATGCAGTTCCCAGACGGGGAAAATACGGACATGGGCGAACGGTTCGAACGGCATCGGCAGCCTTGGCGGGCGGACGAGCTTCATAAGCTGAAGACCCTGGCGGCGAAGGGGATGGCCTTAAAGGCGATCGCGAAGGCGCTCACGCGAAGCGAGGAATCGATCAAGCAACGCGCCCGGGAGGACGGGATCAAGATCGCCAAGCTGCATTAGGCCGGAAGGGGGGCGGCGATGACCGATCGCATCGATCACGACAGGACGTTCAAATTCCAGGTGACCTTTGTCGCCGTGGTTGCGCTCGCCGGATTCGGCATTCTGAAGAAGCTGGTCCGACGTTCCCGCAAGGAGCTCGATCCCAAAGACTATATTCCTAAGGATCCGCCGCCATTGCCTCCCCCGATCGACTGGCCCGGAACGACGGTCGCGGCGCGCCGGTCGCGACGCGGGCCAGCTGTCCGCGCGAGGACGCCACGAGCGGAGAAGCGCTGAGAGCGCGGCTCAGATCCCGAGGCGGGCTCGGCGAGCGTCCTTGGCGCAATCGCCCGTGACGAACTTGGCCCCCGCCCAGCCGTCCTTGATCCAACGGATCTGGGCGACGATCTCGCCGCGGCCGGGGACGGAGAGCACGACTGTCTGGCCCTTGGCGAACGGGCGGTTCGAGGAGAGCTTGCAGCC
>JBKPJK010000433.1:0-6316 GCA_046730635.1 Pseudomonadota bacterium
CCACGCCGCCAAGCGCCTTGCGGGTATCAGTATATTTCGCGCCCGCTTCGAACGAGACCACTGTCTTCGGACTTGGAATATTTTGAGCGTTCGGAAGCCGCTCCAAGCCCAGATAGAGAGCGGCGGAACCGAAGAGGTCGAGCTGCCGCGGGGGATCGTAGATCTGAACCTTGTCGTACCTGATCGTCAGGTTGTCGCCGCGAAGGCTGCGCTCGACCGGGCCGAAGATGTCGTAGAAGTCGGCCCCGTTGTGCCGGTACGTAACGTCCCAGTTGAGCGACTTGAGCTGCACCTTGGCGTGGAACCGGTCCTTGGTGTCGAGTTGATTGATGGGCGAGATGCTGAAGCTAGCGTTGATCTGGTTGAACTCGAGCGGGTCCTCGAAGTGGAAGAAGTAGCCGGGCGAGATGGCCCCTTTGTAGCCCTCGAGAATGGGATACATGCCGGCGAGCTTCAGCCGTCGCGCGCTATTATATTTGCTGCGTCCGGTAACCAGGCTGTCCAGGTCGATCTTCGCCGGCGAGCCGACGCCCCAGCTTTTGAGCTCGGGCCGTTCGGTGACGACCTTGGTCCCGAGGAACTGGATGGTACCGAGATCCTGCTGGACCTTCGGCTGGAGCCGCACCGGCTGCAGCCCCTTGCCGCTATATTCGTACGCGATCAGAGATCCGTCGGGCTGCGGGATCGGGCGGAAGAAGCCGGTCGAGGCGTTGCTGACGGCGTCGAATTTCTGCGTCGGAATGTCGAAGCGGAAGATATTCGACACGCCGGTATAATAGGACGTGCCGTACATGGTCTTGCCGTCGGGCGCGAAGACGAAGCCTTCGGGGGTCGACGGCGGAAGCGCGAGCCGCGCGACTTCCACCGGCTCCGCGTCCGGGGACATCTCGTCGAGCTTCCAGACCCGCATTGTCTGGGTGCCGTTGATCTCTCCGAACGAGGCCGAAAGGAGCTTCCCGTCCGGCGAAATGTCGAGGTCGAACGGGATCTGCCCGTACTTGAAGGTGTGGATCTGGTTGAAGCCCGCGTAGGGCGGCGGGATGCGGACGATGGTTGCCAGGCCGTTTTCGTGGCGGATTCCCCAGAGCGACTTGTCGACCGGATTGACGACCATGTCGCCGATGCGCGCATCCTTGAGCAGCATGCGCCGCCTGCCAGTGTCGACGTTGACCGCGAAAAGATCACGGAAAGCGTAATTGTCCTCGGTGTAATAAGCCGTTCGCGCGTCCGGATCGAAAGCGACGCTCGTTACCTTGTAGAGCATCATGCCCTTGAGTTCCTGAAGCTTGGTGAGCTTTCCGGTCGCCAGGTCCATTCGCCCGATGAAGCCGATCGTCCCGGGATAGCGGAAGGCGGCGATCAGGCTGTTCGTGCGCATGTCGATGAAGCCCCGGGACATTGAGCCCAAGCCCTTGGGACTGAGCTTGACCGTTTCGGTCAGCGGATATTGGGTGAGCTTCGCCAGGTTGGCCTGCTGATATTGCTGTTCGAACGCGATCCAGTCCTTCCACACCGCATCGAGGCTGCGGCCGAAGACGTGCTTGAACTGGGCAGCATAGAAGGCCTTGCTGTCGTCGCGACGACGCAGCCACTCGACGGCCTTTTCGGGCCCATATGTTAGAGCGAGATACGAGAAGAATCGGGTGCCGTAGAGGTAATCGTTGACCCCGACCTGGAAGTCGACGGCGATGCCTTCGCTTTCGAGTCCGAGCGGCGAGAAGAACTTGTCGTGGTCGCGAACCTTCGCGCGGAAGACCATCTCGTCATAGCCGCCCTGCGCTCGGCCGAGGCCGCCCGACATCCAGGTCTCGAAGAACACGGCGCTGCCCTCGAGGTACCAGCGCGGGACGTTGACGCGAGGGGTGGCGAGGAAATTGTAGAGGATCGATTCCGGATGCTCCTGGATGGGCGCGACCTTGCCGTGGAAGAACCGCCGCCAGAAGGCGTCGCGCCTGTTCCACACGTCCATGGTTGCGACGTGCGCGAGCTCATGATTCTCGATCGTGAAGAAGCGCTCGCCCGGAGTGAATGTCTCCATCGCCACCGACAACGGTGCGATGTCCAGCAGAACCGCGTTGTTGGGTGACGCACGAGCGCCCGCATTGCCGTAGTCGCTGAAATCCTTGAGCAGCATCGTGGTCCGATCCCACGGTTGCCATTCGAACTTCTTCTTGTGGAAGTTGATCGCATTCTCGAACGCGCGCGCGATGTACGGCGTCACATAGGTCTGCACCGGATCGAAATAGAGGAGGTCGAGATCCTTCGTTTCGATCGTCGTCAGGTCGATGCCCGAGGCGTCCGGCGGGACGTGGGCATCTTCCTTCTTCTTGGGCTCTTTCGGTTCTTCGGAAGCCGGCGCTCCGGGCTTGGGCAGCGGTTCGGTGACGGTTGTCGTGTCGGGTTGTGGAGGGGGAGTCGGGGGACTCTGCTGCGCGAAAGCGGCGCTGGCGCTCGCCAGGAGGAGCGCTGCGGCCATGCTTGATCCGGCCTCAAGCGGCCGCAGCTTTCCCCTCATGTGCCCCCCAGCCGCCCCCGCGGCTCAAGCGTCAGTCGCTGCTATTCACCGCCTTTGCCAGGCTGCCGCTCTGAACGGCTGCCGCAAATGCCGGGCTCGATGCCAGCGCGCTGAAGCTCGAACTCTTCGACAGTGCAGCGAAGTTGGAAGCGTTGCGGGCCAGGGCCGACATCGCTGCCTGGTTGTTCGCCAGCGAAGCGAATGCGGCCGGGTTCGCGTTGATCGCAGCAAAGGCCGCTTGGTTGCCCTGCAGCGCGGACAGCGCCGAGCCGTTCAACTTGCCCGCCATCGCTGCATTCGCGACCGCCGAGGCCGAGTTGAACTGCTGCGCTGCAGTCACCGCATTGGCGAATGCAGAGCCGTACTTCGCGAAGTTCGCGAACGACGCCTGGTTCTTCGCCATGATCGCCGCGGCAGCCGAAGTGCCCTGAAGCGCGGCATTGTTGCCCGTCAGTGCGCGGAATGCCGACGCGTTCGCGCCGAGCGCCGCAAAGGCGGCGCCATTGTTCGCGCTCAGTGCATTCATCGCCTTGGCGTCCTGGGCCAGCGCAGCAAAGGCCGCCTTATTGCCCTGCATCGCGGCGTCCGTCCCACCGACCGCTGCAGCTTTGAACGCCGCGAAATTGTTCGCATATTTCGCGAACTCCGCGGCGTGCGCGCCCATCGCTGCAAAAGCTGCCTGATGCGAACCCAGCGCTGCGAATGCCGCGGCATTGTTTGCTACGGCTGCGGCCGCTGACGGTTGCGAGGCGAGCTTGGAGAAGGCCGCGGAATTCGCCGCCATCGCGCTCATCATTTGCGCGTTCAGACCATGCGCGCTGCTCATCTGAGCGGCGAGCGAATTGGCTGCGGCCATCGCGCTTTGCAGCGCGGCATTGTTCCCGGCGAGTGCCGCGAAAGCGGATTGGTTCTGCGCAACGGCGTTGATCGCCTTTGAGACGGAACCGAAGTCGGCGGCTGCGCCAAGTTTCGAGAAGGCCGCCGCATTTGCGCCGAGCGCTGCAAAGGCCGCGCCATTGTTCGCACTCAGCGCATTCATCGCCTTCGCATCCTGAGCGAGCGCTGCGAAGGCCGCCTTGTTGCTCTGCATCGCCGCGTCAGTCCCGCCGACCGCAGCAGCTTTGAATGAAGCGAAGTTGTTCGCGTATTTCGCGAAATTGGCTGCGTGTGCCGACATCGCGGAGAAAGCCGCTTGGTGAGCCGTCAGCGCCGAGAAGGCGGCCGAGTTGCTGACAAGCGCCGAAAACAGCTTCGAGTCACCGGTCAGCTTCGAGAAAGCCGAATTGTTGGCTGCCATCGCGCTCAGCGCTGCGGCGCTTTGCGCGTTCGCCGCGCTCGCCGACAGCTGGGACGCCGACTGAACCAAATTGTGGAATTCGGCCGGGTTCCTCGCGAGGTTGGCGAACTGAGCCGGGTTGGCCGCGATCGCCGCCATCGCCGCCTGGTTGGAGGCCAGCGCCGCAAAGCCCGGGTCGCTGGCAAGCGCGCGGAAGTTCGGATCCTTGACCATCACCTGGAAGGCGTCGGTCTGCATCAGCTCGGGCACCGAAGTGTCGCCGAGCGTCACATCGCTGTCGCTGACCTGCGACGAAACGTAGCGCTGAGCCGGTGCGACGGTACCGGCGCTCGGTCCCAGCGGCGGGTAGACCCGGCCGAGCCCGTACGCTCCAACACCGACCGCCAGGATACCGGCGATCGTAAGGTACATGCGATTCTGGTTAGTCAGTGACGTGGCCATGGTTGCCCCCAAATTGCCTAGTCAAGGCGGGGGACATTGCACTTCCGTTAATCAAGAGTCAATGAATGTCGGCTTTCCGACTGTTGTTTTAAGTTACTGAAAAGTAACGAAAAAACGTAGACGCAACAGCAATGGACGAGCAAATATTTCAACAAAATTAAGTATTTACGGAAAGGATTTATCAACCATCATGCACCTATGCGGAAGCGATCGCGATGGAGACGGTTATGTTTGCCCGTTTCGTGACGTTTGCCGCTGCGGCGCTGGTGATAGCCAGCGGAGCCATTGCGGCCGAACCGAACAAGGCGCCGGAAGCGCGCGCCAAGCAGTCTCACACGCGTTCCGCTCCGGTCGTTCTCGCGTCGGCCGATCAAGTGGCGCCGGATGCCGCACCCGAAGCAACTCCGCCGCCTGTCAAGCGCCGCACTGCACGGGTCACGACCTGCCGTTGCGGCGGCGATCCGCAGCCGCAACAGCGCGAAGAGCAGTAATCGCTTCTATTTAGCCTGGGCGATCCGCTGCTTCGCGCGGATCACCGGGATTTCACCATCGCCCACCGCAGCGAATGCGGACCAATAGAATGGATGCGACGTATTCGGGTCGTCCATCAGTTCGCGCTGCGCCATCCGCAGCGCGGTGACGGTCGAGGTCCCCGGCGGCGCCGAGAAGAGGCCGGTGATCAAGCGCTGCGTGGCGTTGAAGTCATCGGGGACCGGCCAATGGCTGGCGATCACCAGGCGCCCGCCCGCACCTACGAAAGCGCGGACGAGACCGTCGAGGGCAACGTCGCCGCCAGTGCCGAGGCCGGCTTGCTGAGTGGCCGCGGCGCTCGCCTTACCGGCAGTGTCGCACGCCGACAGGATGACGAGATCCGCATCGAGATGCAGGTCGAAGATCTCGCGGAAGGTCAGAAGGCCGTCCGATCCGCTGCCGCCGAAGCTGGTCAGAAGCGCGGGCTGAGCAGCGCATTTCGGCGCGCGGGAGGTCACGACGCCGTGCGTGGCGAAATGGATGATCCGATACTGGTTGAGATCGTTCCGCGCCTCCAGCCCCGTGTCGGTGAACATGTCGCGCGTCACGATCTGCACGCCCGCGGGATCGAACTTTTGCACGATTGCTGCCGCGGTCTGCAGTTCCTTCGGCGAGATCGGGTTGGACCACGACGACAGAGGTAGGATGCAGTCGCGATCCGCGGTCGCCGGAATCACCGAGGCCGATGCTGACGGCGGGGTATTCTCGCCGAGGCCAAGATAGTCCTTTGGTGCCGCTGAGGGAGGCGCACTGCGCAGTTCGGCAAATGCACGCGGGCTGACGGATGTGCTGATATCCCGGTCGCGCCCAAACCAGCGGATGCCGCGGAAATCGAACTCGGCGTCGCCACCTGCCGCGGCACGCTGTTTGTACGCATCGACGGAAGCCTGATCGATGACCAGCAGGTTAGGTGGCAAGCGTAGCATCGCTCCGTCCGGCTCGAAGATCAGATGCTTCACTTGTGCGAGATCCCCGTCGAACGGTCCGAACAGTTCGGTGTACAACTGATGGGATAGGCCGACGTCGAACGCATAGGTCACGCGCTTCCCGTTCTCGACCGTGGAAATGGTGTCGCGCAGGGCGTCGACCTGTTCGCCGAGTTGCTTGCCTGACGCCTTCAGCGCGATCGCCTTGGCGGACGTCGGTGCGATCAGCATCGCGTAAACCTGATCGCCGACGATCGTCATGCGATAATAAGCCTCGCCCGGCCGCAGGGCCTTCTGCAGGTCGGCCAAAGGAATGACCTCGCTTGCGACGGCGCGATAGCGAGGGAATCCAGCCAGAGCAGCCTGGGTTGCGACCTGGTCCTTCTGCGCCTCCTGAAGAGAAGCGCGAAGCACATGCGCACGCGCGAGATCGGCGGCGCTCGGCTTCGCCAACTCTTCCAGCCGCGCAAGCTCGACGCGGTTGCGCTCGAGCTGGCGAGTCAGCGTCACCGATTGGCGGAACAGGCGTGACGCTTCGTCAGTGCCGCCGCTAAGTTCGCGAGCGAGCACGGCCTGCGTCTGCGCCAAGCCGGGACGGACCATCAG
>JBKPJK010000434.1:0-2045 GCA_046730635.1 Pseudomonadota bacterium
ATCGAAGCGACGCATGCCTGCATGACCGCGCGCGGGGTCAGCACTCCGGGCGTGATGATGACGACCAGCCGGATGATGGGCACGTTCCGGGAGGACGAGCGCAGCCGGCGCGAGGTGCTCGCGTTGATGGGCTATTGAGGCCCAGCGGGGCGGTTCCGCTGGCCGTGAGAACCGCCCCGCGCCCCACCCCGGACTCCGGGGCGTCGAATTGCGTCAGCTGTTCGCCTGGCCTTCGAAGGCGTGCTTGAACTGGCTGATCTGGTCGTGGCCTTGCTTCACTGACTGATAGCAGCGCTCCACGAGATCGTGAGTCTCGCCGTCCAGGTTCCCGCTTTGAAGCGCCGCCTGCCATTTCTCCTTGAGATAGTCCTCGCCACGTTCGACCTCGTTGATGATCGCCTTTTCGTCGCGGCCGGTGATTGCCGCCTTCAGATCCTCGAAACGCTGGTGCGCCTTGCCGAGGAACGATCCGCCGTCCTCGGGATCGCCGCCGAGGCGGCGGACTTCGCCGCGAAGCTCCTCCACCACCCGCTGCCGTTCGTCGGCGCGGTCGCGAAAGATTTCGCGGAGGCGGTCGTCGTGGATGTTCTTCGCTGAATCTTCGTAGCCCGTGACGCTGTCGATCGTCGTGGCGATGAGGGTATTGAGCGTACTGATAGCTTCGCCGTGTTCGGCCATGCTGCATTCTCCCGGTCTCAAGGATTGGTTCACGGTGGACAACGCGCGACTTCTCAAGGCGATGCGAGGACCGCGCATATTTTTCGTGGGTTCGACCCCAATTGATGTCACTCTACCGCGGCAAAACGGCAGCGGGGGCGAGTCCTATGGCACTGACAAGACGAAACTTGCTCGAACAGATCGGAGCGGTTGGAGGAGCAGGCGCAGCTTATCTCGCGATGGAGGCACTGGGCCTCACGGTTCCAACGCCGGCGGGCGCGGAGAATTTCGCGATGCCGTCCGCGGTCCGCGCGGGCCGCTCGGTGGTCATCCTCGGAGCCGGCATTGCAGGACTGGTCTCGGCCTACGAGCTGCTGAAGGCGGGCTACCGGGTCACCATCCTCGAGGCGCGGGACCGGATCGGAGGGCGCGCGTGGACCATCCGGGGCGGCGACCGGGTCGAACAGATCGGCCGACCTGACCAGGTCGCTGCGTTCGACAAGGGCTTGTACTTCAACGCCGGCCCCGCGCGCATCCCGACGACGCATCGGGTCATCCTCGGCTACGCCCGCCGGCTCGGAATTCCGATGGAGACGTTCGTCAACGTCAACCGGAACGCGGGCTGGGACTTTGCAGGAAAGGTTCAGCCCGAGCGGCGCATGGTCAACGATATGCGTGGCTATCTCGGCGAGTTGCTTGCCAAGGCCATCGACCAGCATGCGCTCGATCAAGCCGTCCCGCGCGACGAGTTGGAGCATGTCAGGCAGTTTCTTGCGGCCTATTCACAGCTGAACGACAAAGGACGTTACGTGCCGGGCGGCTCCTCCGGCTATTTCACCGGAGGCGGGGGGTACAACCAGGCGCCGGTCGCTCTGCCTCCGCTTGGGTTCAAGGCGCTGGTGCCTTCGCCAGCGATCGTGCTGCCGTACCTGTTCGAGCATATCTGGGACATGCAGCCGACGATGCTGCAGCCCGTCGGCGGAATGGATCGCATCGCCCACGCATTTCACGAACGCGTGAAGCCTGCGGTTCGTCTGAAGACGCCCGTGAAGGCGATCCGGAGGGTCGGCAACCGGGTCCGGATCGAGCATGGTCCCGGGCAGCAAATGACCGAAGCGGACTTCTGCATCTGCACCTTGCCGCTCCCGATCCTCGCCCGCATTCCAAGCGATTTCTCATCGGCCAAGAAGGCGGCCCTGGCGTCCGGCCCGGCCTATCTTCACAGCGTGAAGCTGGGGTTCGAGGCGCCGCGTTTCTGGGAGCGCGACGACTTCATCTACGGCGGCCTCGCGTGGACCGACCGGATGAATGAGAACGTGATCTATCCGTCCCACGATTACGGTGCGGCCAAGGGTGTGATCGTCGGCGCTTACTGCGCGGGTTGGACG
>JBKPJK010000435.1:0-1457 GCA_046730635.1 Pseudomonadota bacterium
CGGCGGTGTAGAGCAGCAGCCGCGCCGCTTGCAGTTCCGTCTCCATGTCGGCGAGGCGGAACTGGGTGTTCTGGAAGTCGGCGATCGCCTTGCCGAACTGCGTGCGCTGCCGCGTGTAGGCCATCGCCTCGTCGAGGCAGCGCTGCGCACCGCCGAGGGAGCAGGCACCAATGTTGAGGCGTCCTCCGTCGAGGCCCATCATGGCGATACGGAAGCCTTCGCCTTCCCCGCCGACGCGGTTCGCGACCGGCACCCGGACCTCGTCGAAGTTGACCTGCGCCGTCGGCTGGGAATGCCAGCCGAGCTTCTTCTCCTGCGCGCCGAAGCTGACGCCCTTCATGCCCTTCTCGATGACAAGGCAGGAGATCCCTTTGGGCCCGTCCTCGCCGGTGCGGACCATGGTGACGTAGACCTCGTTCTCACCGCCGCCCGAGATGAAGGCCTTGGAGCCCGAAACGACATAATGGTCGCCGTCGAGCACAGCCTTGGTCTTGAGCGCCGCCGCGTCGGAGCCCGACGATGGTTCGGTCAGGCAGTAGCTGCCGATCTGCTCCATCGTGATCATCGAGGGAAGATACTTCTGCTTCACCTCGGCGGAGCCGAAGCGGTCGATCATCCAGCTCGCCATGTTGTGGATCGAGATGAAGGCGCTGGTCGACGGACAGCCGTACGCCATGGCTTCCATGATCAGCGCGGCTTCCAGGCGCCCCAGGCCGATGCCGCCGCTCTCTTCGGAAACGTAGATCGAGCCGAAGCCGAGCTCGGCAGCCTCACGGATCGTCTCCCGCGGGAAGATGTGCTTCTCGTCCCACTCCGCGGCGTTCGGCGTAATTGCGTCCGCGGTGAACTTGCGCGCCATCTCCTGGATCTGGAGCTGGTCCTCGGTAAGGTCGAATTGCGTCATTGCGCGGGCGCTCTAGCCCGCAGCTTCCTTCTCAAGCAATCCCTCGAACCGGAGCACGTGGCGGACGGAGGGCCGCTCCAGCATGCGCTGGCGGAAGGCCCGGAGGTTCGGCCAACGATCCAGGCCCATCATGTTGTCGGCCCACCCGGTGATCACGAAGAGGTAGGGGTCCGGAACGGTCAACTCGTCCCCCAGCAGGAATGGCCCGTCCCCGAGCTGCCTATCGAGAAGATCGAGCTTCTTGCCGATATTGTCGGTCATGAATCGCTTGGTTTCGTCGCCCGCGACGGGACTGAACAGTGGCGAGAAGCTCTTGTGAAGCTCGGTCGTGATGAAATTCACCAGCTCGAGCACGCGATAGCGGCGGAAATCGCCGACTGGGGGAAGCACGTCCGACGATCCGGCCCGGTCGCCGAGATATTGGAGAATGACTGCGTTCTCGGTGAGCACCTCGCCATTGTCGAGCTCAAGCGCGGGCACCGACCCTGTCGGAGTTATGTCGAGATAGGGGCGGCCGGGCTCGGTCACCTTGTTCGTCTGGTCGACCCGTTCG
>JBKPJK010000436.1:0-2266 GCA_046730635.1 Pseudomonadota bacterium
GCTTCACCGGTTGCGCGAACAATGTAGCGGGCCACTCAACACTCCCCGGGCTTACCCTAGCCTATGCGCGCCAGTCTGCGACAAGTCCAATCGGACGCACAGGACAATGCCGGCTTTCCCACCCTCTTCTTTTCGACCGAAAGCCAACAAGGCCCTCTAGGCGGGGTCGTCCGAGCTGTCCGCAGCCGCGCCGACTAACGCACGCAGCCGACGCTTGAGCCCCTCGGTCAGGATTGCCGAAATTTGGCGAACGAATGCATCGCTCACCTCTCCCATGGTGCCGAGCCGGCCGCCGCAACTATGGCAGCTAATCCACTCGTCTTCCTGGTTGTTCGGTGTAACGCGGTTACGGGTTTCGCAATGCTCGCACTGCACGTCGAATGTTAAATGGCCGGACATATACGCTCCCGTCCGCGAACAAAGCGGGGATCGGTCCAATTTGGGGCGTGAACCCGTCAGCGACAATAACAGCGGTTAATGGAGAGTCGCCATTCATGGGTGGCTGCCAAATGTCGGCCTTCCACCCAAAGCGGACCTTCCGCTCACGGACTTTTACGGGGAAGCGCCGGTACATTACCTTAAGCCATCGAAAAGGCTGGTGGAGCTGAGGGGAATCGAACCCCTGACCTCTGCAGTGCGATTGCAGCGCTCTCCCATCTGAGCTACAGCCCCGCACCGGCGAAGCGGTTCCTTAGCGGCGCTCCTCAGAGCGCGCAATCGCCGTCATCGGTGGACGATTCAATTCTTTGCCGGGACGTCCTCGCCGGCGTCCATCACGGTCTGCTGAACACCCGTCGATTGGGGATCGACGCTCGCCTGGGTCACCAGCACGGTGGTGCCAGGCTCGATGACCGAGCGCATGTTCTTCACGAAGGCTTCGGGCAGGTGCATCTGCTCGACCCGTTCGGTCGAGATGATTTCCGCCGGCTCGCCCGTTAGGCTCGACACGCCGACCGAGATCCATTGCGGCTTCGGTCCGCCGCTTAAGGTCATCACCTGGGGTTGATCCGTCTGCTGCGCGACGACGGCGTGCGCGCGGCCGATCTCGATCCCATTGCGGAGCACGACGACCTGCTGGTCCTTGGTCGAGATGATGATGGACACCGGGCCCGTCGGGCTCAGCTCGGGCTTCCAGGTGAACACGCCCTCCGGCGAAAGCGGCATGGCGGGAACCTTGGTGACCCCGGCCATCGCCGGTGCGAGCACGCCCGCCGCGGGGCGCTTCACCGGATCCTCGGCGCCGCCGGCGATGACCACCGTGCCGCCCATTGGTGTTACGTCGAACAGCCGCTTGGCGAACTCCATCGGAAGGCGCACGCAGCCGTGGCTGGCCGGGTAGCCGGGAAGGTTGCCGGCGTGCATCGCGACGCCCATCCAGGTCAGCCGCTGCTGAAAGGGCATGGCTGCATTGTCGTAGGTCTTGGAATGGTGGACCTCGTTCTTCTCGAGGATCGTGAAGACGCCCGTCGGAGTCTCGTAGCCGTCCTTGCCTGAGGAGATCGTCGAAACGCCGATCCGAACGCCATTGCGGTAGACCGTGGCGCGCTGACGGGTCAGGTCGACATAGACCAGCACCGGCCCGGACGGCGCAATTTCGGGCTTCAGCACCCATTGGCCGGGCTTGAGTTTGTCGGCCTGCCGGGCGAGCTCGAGCTGGGCGCTGTTCTTCGCGCCCTGGGCATTGGCTGGCGCGAGCGGCGCTGCCGCGAGGAAAGCAAATGCAAGGCAAGCGGCTGAGAGTTTGCGCATCGTCGCCCCCGTATCGAGTCGCCGCCTATAATCTTGATCTGGCGCAAGAAAAAGAAGGCCGCAGCGCGAAGGTCGCTAGATCTGCAGCTGGCTCCCGAGCTCCACGACGCGGTTGGTCGGGAGCTTGAAGAACTCCATCGCGCTTTCCGAGCTCTTGAGCATCCATGCGAACAGCCGCTCGCGCCACAGACGCATGCCCGGAACGTTCTTTGATGGGATGAGCTTTTGCCGACCGAGGAAGAAGCTCGTGCTCATCATGTTGAAAGGCTCACCGCAGGTCTTGATGCCGGCAAGATCGCGGGGAATGTCGACCTCCTCCATGAAGCCGTAGTGCAGGATGACCCGGTAGAAGCCGGATCCGGCGCTCTGGATCTCCACTCGATTCTCGGCAGCGACGTGGGGCACTTCCTCGACCTTCACGTGCAGGATCAGGACGCGCTCGTGCAGCACCTGGTTGTGCTTCAGATTGTGTAGCAAGGCGGCGGGGACGTTGTCCGCAGCTGCGGAAAGGAAGACC
>JBKPJK010000437.1:0-5021 GCA_046730635.1 Pseudomonadota bacterium
CGGCAGCATTAAGCTCAAGTGAAGCTTTGTTCATGGAGACGCTTTTGAGTGGCGAACGATCACCGCCGGGGCAAATAGTCGCCCAATGACCGCCGGGCGCATTCTCCTTGCTTCAATCCATGACGTCTCGCCGCGTTTCGAGAGCGAAATCGATGCACTGACGGAGCTGCTAACGCCGCACGCCGGTCATCGTACTGCGATGCTCGTAGTGCCCAATCACTGGGGCACGGCACCTATCGTCCCGGGGTCAACCTTCGCCACGCGCCTGCGCACATGGGCGGACGAAGGTCGCGAGATTTTCCTCCACGGTTTCTATCACCGCGACGAAAGCACGCATCGACGGCCGACGCATCAGCTTCGGGCGCGGTTCATGACAGCCGGAGAAGGCGAGTTCCTGGGCCTCCCTCTGCACGAGGCGAGCACCAGGCTTTCGCGCGGCTTGGGACTGATCGAAGATGTCATCGGCCGCCCAGTAACGGGCTTCGTCGCTCCCGCGTGGCTCTATGGGGTTGGCGCAATGCGAGCACTTGCGGAGGCGGGAATCCAGATCTCGGAAGATCATCTCCGTGTCTGGTCGCCCGTCACTGGAGAAACTCTTGCGCGAGGTCCCGTAATAACTTGGGCGAGCCGTTCGCTCCTGCGCCGTGGTTCGTCGTTGGCCGCTGCCGCTGCACTTCGTCATGCCCGGTTCGAGGTTTTGCGCATCGGCGTGCATCCTCCGGATGTGCGCCACTCGAATCTGGTTCGAAGCATCGAGAAGACGTTCAAGGTCGCGGCGTCGAGCCGACCAGCCGCGGCATATTCCAGCCTTCTCCCAGCTCGTAAGCGTTAGAATTTCAGAACGAAGGTAACCGCCGGCTTTTTCGAGTGCTTTGGCTCCGGCCCCGAGCCGGCATTTAGCCCGGATTTGCGCCGATCGTAGAGGTTAGCAAGACCCACGCCGACCGCAGCGTTCGGCCCAAACTGGTGTCGCACGATCATGCCTCTGATCAGGGACATCGGTGCGCCGGCCGGGCTACCCTCCTGAATATGCATATCCAGGGCTCGGGTCTTCGCGAGGTGGCCGATCTCCGCGGGTGCAAGACCTCGCAGGTCTACACCTGGACTTGCGATCGGCGCGGCCTGCAGGGCCGCAAGCAGGAGCCATGACTGCATGGCCCGTCTCCCCTGTTACGGGGGCATAACTATATACTTTTGCCTCAGGTTCCAGAAGGCATCGGCCGGTGTCCCGCGCTGGATCAGCGGCGCCGCGACTTCCAATAGTCGAGGGCGGCTTCCGCTTCGAGCGGCTTGGCGAAGTAAAAACCTTGCCCGGAGGCGCAGCCAAGGGTTGCGAGCGTCGTTGCGAGTTCGACGGTTTCAATTCCCTCCGCGGTCGTCGACATCCCCAACGCTTCCGCGAGGCTCAATACAGCGCGCACGATCGCCACGCTGTCGGGATCGACCATCATTCCCGAGACGAAGCTCTTGTCGATCTTCAGGACATCGATCGGCAGCCTCTGAAGATAAGCGAGGCTCGAATAGCCGGTGCCGAAATCGTCCATGGCGACCGTGGCGTCGAGCGCCTTGAGCGCATCGAAGACGCGCATTGCGCGCGCGGGGTCCTGAACGATCGAACTCTCGGTCAGCTCTAGGGCCAGGCGATCGCCAGTGAGACCGCTGGCTTTCAAGGTCCCCTCGACCATGTCCGCGACATTGTCGCGGGCAACTTGGATCGCGGATAGATTGACGCCCACGTAGAGAGGCAGCTTGTCGCCGGTTTGGCGATCCCAGTCCGCGAGCGTCCGCGCCGCCTTGTCCATCGCCCAACGCCCGAGCTGCAGGATTAGGCCGCTTTCCTCGGCGACCGGGATGAATTCGGTTGGACTAATCTCGCCACGATCTTCGTGCGTCCAGCGGGCAAGGGCTTCGAAACCCGCAACTTCGCCCGACTTCAGGTTGATCAGGGGCTGGTAGAAGAGCTGAAGCTGGTCTCGGTCGAGCGCACGGCGAAGCTCGGTCTCGATCGAGAATCGACGGCGCGCTTCAGTCGCCTGCTTGGGCTCATAGACCTGCGGCCTACCGCTGATCTTGGCTTGCTTGACGGCGAATTGAGCATTGCGGAAGAGATCCTCGGGATCCTGTCCGGCCTGCATCAACGCCACGCCGATCGCGCATTCGACGCGAATTTCGAGATCCGAGATCTTGAACGGGCCGGCCATCACCTTGTTGATCCGCTCCGCCGCCCGGAGCGCGTCCTCGACGCCGCGCCGAAGAGAGACCAAAATCCCGAATTCGTTGCCGCCGGTCCGCGCGAGCACGTCGCCGGCTCTGAGCGCGAGGATCAGCCGGCGAGCGAAGGTGATCAGCAGTTCGTCGCCCGCGAGCCCTCCCATCGACTCGTTGATTCGCGAGAAGCGCAGCATGTCGACCACAAGCACGGCATGATCGACGTTGCGTGACGGCGCTTCGCCGGCTCTCTCGATCGCTTCGGAAAATCCAAGACGGTTCGGAAGACCCGTCAAGCTGTCGCGCAGCATCTCTGCGCGAAGGTTGTTTTCGGCCTGAACCTCCACCGTCCGGTCGACCACGCTAAGGAGGCAACGCGGCGCCCCGCCCGGGTTTGAGGCCAGGGGCGACAGCTTCAGTTTCAGGAAGCGGCGGCCGACGCCTTCGCCCTCGGCAATTTCGATCTCATCTCGAGCGGTAGCAGGCTCGAGCAGGAACGCGCGGGTAAAGGCTCCGCCATCTCCGGTCGCATAGCGCCGAAAGGTTTCGGCAAAGGTCTCGGGCTCCCCGTAGCACCCGGCAAGCTCCACGAAGCGCGTGTTCATCGCTTCCACCCACAGCTTGCCGTGGCTGATCGTGAAAATGGCCGCTGCGATCGGAAGCGCGTTGAGCAAGGCAATACCGTCCGCAGGCTGCTGTTCCCGCGGTGGCGCCCCCGTCTTGTCCGTCTGCACGCGCTGAACGGCGCGCGGCAGCCGGTTAGCTGCAGCCTGCATCGGCATGGCTTTGAACGAGAGGGGTTAATTCTCTCTTGCTCTTCCTTGAGAGAACGGCCGGTTTCCGACCCTTTTCTAACCTATGTAAACTTATTGTTTCTCGGAAAGCCGATCGGAGGCATTCGACCTGCCGCACCACGGGCCGCGCGCCAGGCGGTCAGGTCCGTCTCCGTGCGGGTCCGTCCACTGTCGCCGCCAAGCGCCCAACTCAGCCCCTCCGCCAGTGGAAACGCGAGCACGTCCGCGAGGCCGCCGTCGCGATAACGCTGCAAAGTGACCCCCTGCCCCCGCGCGAGCTCCGGAAGTTCCGCAAGGGGGAAGACCAGCATTTTGCGATTTTCGCCCACGACAGCGACCGCGTCGGCGCCTTCGGGAATCGATCGCACGACGGCGACCTTCGCTCCGGGCCTGAGGTTGACCAGCTGCTTCCCCTTTCGAGTTTCCGCCAAGGTCGCGTCGCCGGTGGCGATGAAGCCCCTGCCGTCGGAAGATGCGATGAGCAGCTTGAGTTCGGGGCGCACGATCAGAAGCTGCACGATGTCCACTTCGGCTTCGAGATCGATGAACAGGCGAACCGGCTCCCCGAAACCTCGCGCCCCAGGGAGCTTGTCGGCGCCCAACGTGTAGACTCGTCCGTTCGAGGCGAAGAGCGCAAGCCGATCGGTGGTCTGGGCATGGAACTGGATCGCGGGTCCGTCGCCTTCGCGCCACTTCAGGTCGGCAATCTCATCCAGCGCAACGTGACCCTTCATCCCGCGGATCCAGCCGCGCTGCGAGAGGATCACCGTAATCGGCTCCTTCTCGATCATCGCGGACCAGTCGATTTCGCGAGTGACGGCGGCGGCCTCGATCTGCGTTCGACGCTCGTCCCCGAATTTCTCCTTGATCGCCGTGAGGTCGCGCTTCAGTCGGGTGCGCTGTCGGCCAGGACTCTCGACGAGCTTCTCGAGATCCTCGCGCTCTTTGGCCAAGGCTTCCCGCTCGCGAGCGATCTCCATCTCTTCGAGCCGCCGCAAAGAGCGAAGCCGCATGTTGAGGATGGCTTCGGCTTGACGGTCAGACAGCGCGAATTCGGCCATCATGATCGGCTTGGGCTCATCCTCCGTTCGGATGATCTCGATCACGCGATCGAGATTGAGATAGGCGATCAGGAATCCCTCGAGAAGCTCGATGCGATCGTCGATCTTGCCGATCCGCACCTGGCTCCGCCGGACGAGGACCTCGAACTGGAAAGCGAGCCAGGCCGAAAGCGCTTCCTTCAGGCTCATCACACCTGGGGTGCGGGTTGCGTCCAGCACGTTCAGGTTGAGCGGGAAGCGGATTTCGAGATCCGTCAGGCGATAAAGGCTCTCCAGCAGCAGGTCGCCGTCGACGGTCCTCGCCCGCGGCTCGAGGATCAAGCGCACCTGTTCGTCGCTTTCGTCGCGAACGTCGGCGAGGATTGGCAGCTTCTTGTCGGCGATCAGCTGCGCGATCTGCTCGATCAGCTTAGCCTTCTGAACGCCGTAAGGGATTTCGGTGACCACGAGGTGCCAACCGCCACCCTTCTCCTTTTCCTGCTCGACCTTGGCCCTCAGTCGGAACGAACCGCGGCCGCTGACATAGGCTCGCGCGATCGTGTCCTCGTCGTCGACGAGCAGTCCGCCCGTCGGGAAATCGGGACCTTTCACCCATTGCAGAAGGGCGCGGTCCTCGATCTTCGGGTTGTCGATCAGGTTGGTCGCAGCGTCGATGAGTTCGCAAAGGTTGTGGGGCGGAATCGAAGTCGCCATGCCGACCGCAATTCCGCTCGCGCCGTTTGCGAGAAGGTTGGGAAAGAGGCCGGGGAAGACTTCCGGCTCCTCTTCCTCGCCATTGTACGTGGGACGAAAATCGACCGTGCCTTCATCAAGGCCGGCCATCAGCTGCATGGCGACCGGCGTCAGCTTGGCTTCGGTGTACCGGTAGGCCGCGGCGTTATCGCCGTCGATGTTGCCGAAATTGCCCTGCCCGTCGACGAGCGGGTAGCGAAGGGCGAAATCCTGAGCAAGACGGACC
>JBKPJK010000438.1:0-5147 GCA_046730635.1 Pseudomonadota bacterium
AGATGCCGATATCCGCCATCTTGGCGAGCGGCTGCGCTCGGAAGGCGAGGCGGACCGGATCTCTCAGGCGCCGCGGCCGTCCTTGCTCTCGAGCATCGCGCGCAAGCTCTCGATCGTCGCGGTGTCGCGAAATTTCCTCGCGTTCGAAGACGAATTCTCAGCGGAAGGGCAGAAGACGCGGTGCTGGGTGACGCTGCTCCCACTGAGCTCGGCCGGAGCCTGGGTCGATTACGTATATGCCTACGTTTCATTCGGCCCGGCTGAGGACGCGAAGCAAGTTGCCGAGGCCGAGACTGCACAGGCGACTGAGGCGGTTCAGGAAGAGCCGCGAGCTGTCGATGGGCCGGCTGCAGCCGATGAGGAGTCCGAAACGGTCGCAGAGCCGGTTGAGGAAGAAGTTCAAGCCGAGGAGCCGGCTGAAGCCGAGCCTGAGGAGCCGACTGTCGAAGAAGCGGTGGTCGAAGACGAACCCGCCGAGGAAGCTGTGGCCGAAGGACTTCCCGTCAAAGGGCCCGCAGCGGAAGAGTTCGTCGTCGAGGAAGTTCCGGTCGAAGAGCCTTCCATCGAAGACAGCTCCGAGGAGACTCCCGCCGAAGATGTGCTGGAGCTGGATAGCCCAGTCGAGGAGTCGCAAGAAGCGGCCGGCGCACCGCAAGAGGCTCCCGCCGCCGCGGCGAAATCTACCGGCTTCTCGTTCGATGCGTCCGCTGGCGGCTTTTACGCGACCAAGGCGGTCAACGTGAAACCGACCTTGCCCGCGACCGCCAAGGTCTCGGACCCGGCCAAGGAGGAGTCAGTTCCTCCGACGGCCACGATCGAGCCAGCCGAGCCGGTCGCCAAGGAAGAACCTGCTCCGGCGGCAGAAGCATCCACCCCTGCGGTCGAGGAAAAGCCGCACAAACCCACTTCAGCAACGGAGGGATCCTTGCAGAGCAAACTGACCGATGTACGGGCGAAGGCCGACGAGGCGCGCATGGCCAAGCTTAGGGCCAATGTTGCCCTCTACGAAGGATTGAGCGCCGCGTACGATTTCGCTCTCGACGCCGAGGACCGGCCCGAGGAATACCTAAAGATCGTGGAGGCCGCCGGGCTCAAGATCCAGCTGCGCTCACCCATGCGGCCGGTCGTCAAGCTGGCGTTCGATGGCCTGTGCGACGATGCGACGATTGCGCAGCTCGAGAAGGTGCTTGCCTGGGCGATCGACCAGGAACTGCCGCGCGGATCGCTCGGCAAGTGCATCGAGGAAGCGGGCGGGATCGGTCCGATCCTCAACGGCCTGGCCAAAGCCGCCTAACGAGTTTGGAGGCGCGGGGGCTTAGCCCCTGCGCTTCGTTTCGCTGAGCTTGAATCCTTCGACGACGGCGTCGACCGCGCATTTGCGGCTCAGCTCGGCGAGGATGTGGATGTCGGCGATGTCCGCCTGAGTGGCCAGCCAGTGGGTCCGGCTTGCGATGTCACGCAGTTCTGCGATCGCATTTTCCGGCAGCTGCTGCTGCTCCTTGATCAGCTTTTCGAAGACGGCGTTGGCCAGCGGTTTCTCGAACTCCAGGCCGACGAACTCCTGGCACGCCCAGATCACCTTGCAATATTGGTTCTCGAGGGTCGGGATGCTGAGCCACACGCAGGCGTCCACGGGCACCGAGGAGGTGCACTGGATGCGGCATCCGCCCGTCGAGATGTCGATCACCCGGACCTGGACCTTGCTGCGGCTGCCTTCCCGCATCGTGGCCGTGAGGCTCAGCGCGGCGCGGTTCGCACGCCTGCGGTCGGGCTGGCCGTCGGGCCGTTTGGTATTTGCTGCCATGGGTGAGTCTCTTCCTCCCCGCGATTTTCGCGCGAGGGAGTGAAGAAATGGTTGTCAAAAGCTGAACATCTTCAGGCCGTCGGGCGAGGCAAACCCATCGAGCGGCACATCCCACTCGTCGGCCGGGATGGTATCGGCCAGGAGCTGCGCGGCCCAGCCGATGCCGATCAGGCGCGCCTTGCTCTTCCTCAGCCGGACCAGTGCGCGGTCGTAATGCCCCTTGCCCCGGCCGAGTCGCGTCCCGCATTCGTCGATGGCGATGAGCGGCACGAGGATCAGGTCGGGCTCTACGACAGGAGCGCTGCGCTTCGGCTGCATGATGCCGAACGGGCCGGGCTGGAGCGGGTCGCCGGCGCGGAATTTGAAGGGCTTCGCCGGGTTGTCGAAGGCGGGGTAGGCGACGATTCGCCCCACGGCGCGCGCTTCTTCGGTCGCGGCCAGCGGGCTGATCTCGGAACCGAGGGGCGCGTAGCCGCCAACTACGGCGGCGTCGGCACATAGCGAAGTGAGATGATGAGCCAGGCGCTGCTCTAGCAGGGACCGTTCCGCATCGCTCAAGGTCCGCACATAGGCCTTGCGCGCCTCGAGCGCCGCGCGCCTCAACGACTCCTTGGAAAGCGGCTCCATCTCAGGCCGGGCCTGGATCGGGCGACTGCCCGGCGGAAAGGGGGGTGACGGGACCACCATGGCCGTTTGCCCTAAAATCCTCTGACGCCAAAACGTCAGGTGGGCGCCGTATGATCCGGGCCAGGGCCCAGGCAGGGACAGCTCCCAGATGGATTCTATCGCCTCAGGGATTTTCCGAAGGCTCGCACCGGGTAGTGCCCGTCGCCTTCGAACTTAGGGATTCGCGGCCTCACCCTCAAGTGCATCGGCAAGCGATTCGAGGCGCTCCGCAAGCGCTTCGGCGCGACTGACGAGGCGTGGGTCGGGTCCGGCGGCAATGACCGGCGCACCGTCTTCGCCCGGTTTTTCAATCATCTGGTCCGCCAGCAGCAGCGAGGCGAAAAGGAATTGGCGCGATTCGGACAAGGTCCCGAGACCGGCGAGCGCTTCGCGACTCTTGCCGTCGACCAGTCGCGCCGCGGCACGGAGATTCTCTTCCTCGCCCTCGCGGCAGGCGACCTGATAGGTGCGGCCTGCGATGGTGATGTCGACCATCGCGGCCATCAAGCGGCAACCTCCCGAATAAGCTCGTCGAGCTCCTCGACGACTTCGCGGACCTTCGCCCGCAATTCGTCGTCCCGAGCGACCTTCACAGGCTGGCGCTGCGCAAGGGCGCGCTCGATGCGCTCCAAGGCGCGTTCGGCTCGGTCCAGGGCAGAGTAAACGACCTCATCGTCCATGGATGTTTCGCTACGCAGTTTAGCGATTCCCGGCAAGCTTTCAGCCTGTGGTTGACGCTGAACGGCTCACCGGACAAAGGGACCGCGTCATCGCCTGGACTCCCGGGCGTCACCGAAACCCAATCGCCGGAGCGCCATGCAGCCGTCCGACCGCCGCCTCGCAAACGCCATTCGCGCACTGGCGATGGACGCCGTCGAAGCCGCGAACAGCGGTCATCCCGGAATGCCGATGGGCATGGCCGATGCCGCGACGGCGCTCTTCACGCGCCATCTGAAGTTCGACGCAGCAGATCCGCACTGGCCCGACCGCGACCGGTTCATCCTCTCTGCGGGGCACGGGTCGATGCTCATCTACGCCTTGCTCTATCTCACGGGTTACGAACGGCCGACCCTTGAGGATATCAAGCGCTTCCGCCAGCTCGGCTCGCCGACCGCAGGCCACCCCGAGAATTTCGAGCTCCCGGGAGTGGAGGTCACGACCGGACCGCTTGGGCAGGGCCTTGCCATGTCCGTCGGAATGGCGATCGCCGAGCGCCACCTGAACGCCGTCTACGGCGACGACCTCGTCGATCACCGCACCTTCGTGATCGCCGGCGACGGCGATCTCATGGAGGGGGTGAACCACGAGGCGATCGGTCTCGCCGGCAATCTGAAGCTGGGGCGGCTGATCGTGCTGTGGGACGACAACAGCATCACCATCGACGGGTCGACCGACCTGTCCCGCAACGAGGACGTCGTCGCCCGTCACCAGGCGGCGCAGTGGCACACGACGGAGTGCGACGGCCTCGATTCCGAGGATGTCAGTCGCGCCATCGAGGAAGCGATCGCGGACCCGCGGCCGAGCCTGATCCGGTGCCGAACCATCATCGGCTATGGCGCTCCAAACAAGCAGGGCACCGCGGCGACCCATGGGTCTGCACTCGGCAAGGCCGAGGTCGAGGCCGCCCGCGCCGAACTTGGGCTCGACGATAAGGAATTCACGGTTCCTGACGACGTGCTGACCGCGTGGCGGGCCGCCGGCAAGCGCGGGGCGGTCGAGCACGCGCTTTGGAGCGAGCGGCTCGAGGCCAGCGGCCGCAAGGACGAGTTCCTTCACCGGCTGGGCGGCAAGGTCCATGACGGCTGGCTGCGACCTTATGTCGACAAATTGCTCGCCGACCTGAAGCCCGTTGCCACGCGCAAAGCATCGGAAATGGCGCTCGAGGCCATCAATGCCGCCATACCGGCGACCATCGGCGGTTCGGCCGACCTGACCGGATCGAACAACACGAAGACCAAGAATATCGAGCCGCTGACCGCCGCGAATTACGCCGGGCGCTATATCTACTACGGAATCCGCGAGTTCGGCATGGCCGCAGCGATGAACGGCCTGGCGCTCCATGGCGGCGTGATTCCCTACGGCGGCACCTTCCTCGTCTTCACCGACTATGCGCGCCCCGCGATCCGCCTTTCCGCCTTGCAGGAAGCGCGGGTGATCTACGTGATGACTCACGATTCCATCGGGCTCGGCGAGGACGGCCCGACGCACCAGCCGGTCGAGCATCTCCAGAGCTTGCGAGCCATGCCGCAGCTCGACGTCTACCGGCCCGCCGATGCAATCGAGACGGCCGAGTGCTGGGCCCTAGCGCTACAGAGCAAGGATCCGAGCGTCCTTGCGCTGACCAGGCAGAATCTACGTCCAGTGCGCACCGAGAGATCGGAAGAGAACCTCTGCGCGCGCGGCGCCTACCGCCTCAAAGGTGCCGAGAATCCTCGCAAGGTGATCATCATCGCCACCGGGTCAGAGGTCGAAATCGCGCTCGACGCAGCCGAGAAGCTTGAAGCGCAGGGGATCGGTACCGACGTGGTGTCCATGCCCTGCACCGAGCGCTTCGATGCGCAACCGTGGGATTACCGCGAGGAAATCCTTCCCGACGTCAGCAACCGCCAGATCCTGCGTGTCTCGATCGAGGCGGGCACGACCTTCGGCTGGGAGCGCTACACGGGCCTTCACGGGC
>JBKPJK010000439.1:0-2727 GCA_046730635.1 Pseudomonadota bacterium
CATCTTCACCGTGCGCAACATCGACGCCTGGTATCCGGCGTTCAACGTGAAGCCGGGCCAGAAGCTCTATTTGCCGCCCGACAAGCGCGTGAAGGTCTGGTGAGCTATTGCGGGCGCCTGAGCGCTGATCAGGCGCCGATCACCTCGCGGCCGATCAGCATTCGGCGGATCTCGTTCGTGCCGGCTCCGATGTCGAGAAGTTTGGCGTCGCGGTAATAACGCTCGACGGGCCAGTCCTTGGTGTAACCCGCGCCGCCCAGCGCCTGCACTGCCTCGTTGGCGACCTTCACGGCGTTCTCGCTCGCAAGAAGAATGGCACCGGCCGCGTCGAAGCGCGTGGTCTTCCCCGCGTCGCACGCCTTGGCGACCTGGTAGACGTAGGCGCGAGTGCTGTTCAGGGCGACGTACATGTCGGCGATCTTGGCCTGCATCAGCTGGAACGAACCGATCGGCTTCCCGAACTGCTTTCGCTCGCGGACGTAAGGAAGAACCGTATCGAGGCAGGCCTGCATGATGCCGATCTGGATTCCGGCGAGGACCGTACGCTCGTAGTCGAGCCCGCTCATCAGCACGGCCACGCCCTCATTCTCCTCTCCGAGGATATTCTCGGGCGGAACGAAGCAGTCGT
Organism: Pseudomonadota bacterium; assembly: GCA_046730635.1. Taxonomy (GTDB): domain Bacteria; phylum Pseudomonadota; class Alphaproteobacteria; order Sphingomonadales; family Sphingomonadaceae; genus Sphingomicrobium. The sequence goes on from JBKPJK010000439.1 coordinate 629, forward strand.
TGAACACCAGCTCGTTCGTCGGCGAGCCGCGCATGCCGAGCTTGTCCATCTTCTGGCCGATGGAGAAGCCGTCCATGTCCTTCTCGATCAGGAATGCGGTGATCCCGCGGCTGCCCTCACCGGTCTTTGCGTAGACGACCAAAGTATCGGCGTAGCCGCCGTTGGTGATCCAGAACTTGGTCCCGTTGAGCCGATAGCCGTTGCCGCTCTTCTCGGCCTTGAGCTTCATTCCGACCACGTCGCTTCCGGCTCCGGCCTCGCTCATCGCGAGCGCTCCCACATGCTCGCCGCTGATCAGCTTCGGCAGATATTTCCGCTTCTGCTCCGGGTTCGCCCAACGGCGGATCTGATTGATACAAAGGTTGGAGTGCGCACCATAGCTGAGACCGACGGAGGCCGACGCGCGTCCGACCTCCTCCTGCGCCACGACATGCTCCAGGTAGCCGAGCCCGAGCCCGCCCCACTCCTCCTCGACCGTTATCCCGTGAAGGCCGAGCTCACCCATCTGCGGCCAGAGTTCGCGAGGAAATTCGTCCGTCTCGTCGATCTTGGCCGCGATCGGCGCGATCTTGTCGGTCGCGAACCGCTGGGTGGTTTCACGGATTGCGTCGGCCATCTCGCCGAGGTCAAAGTCGAGGGCGGCTATTTCGGACATGTCGCGTCTCCAATTCGGCTCGCCGCTAGCAGAGCGACAAGCGTTTGAACAACCGCCGTTCCAGACTTATGTGCACTGCAACATTGCGACTCCGGAGCACTTTCCATGGCCACCATTGCTGAAGATCCCACCGTCATTCTTTCGATCGCTCGCACACCCATGGGCTCGATGCAGGGCGCTCTTGCCGAAGCTTCCGCAACCGACCTCGGCGCCACCGCGGTGAGGGCGGCGGTGGAGCGCGCAGGCGTCTCCGGAGAAGACATCGACCGCATCTACATGGGCTGCGTGCTTCCGGCGGGCCTCGGCCAGGCTCCAGCTCGCCAGGCAGCGATCAAGGCAGGCCTGCCGAAGTCGGACCAGGCGACCACCGTCAACAAGCTCTGCGGCTCGGGCATGCAGACGGTCATCATGGGCGACGAGGCGATCCGCACCGGCAATGCTGACGTCATCGTCGCGGGCGGCATGGAATCGATGACCAACGCCCCGTACCTGCTGAAAAAACACCGTTCCGGTGCGCGCATCGGCCACGACACGGCCTACGACCATATGTTCCTCGACGGCCTCGAGGACGCGTACGAGGAAGGCCGCGCGATGGGCAGCTTCGCCCAGTGCACTGCCGATGATTATCAGCTGACGCGCGAGCAGATGGACGATTATGCGATCGAGAGCCTCCGCCGCGCCAAGGAAGCGATCGACAATGGCGGGTTCAAGGACGAGATCGTGCCGGTCACGATCAAGTCTCGCGCCGGCGAGACCCAGGTCGACACCGACGAAGCACCGGGCCGGGGCCGCCCCGACAAGATTCCGCAGCTCAAGCCCGCGTTCGCCAAGGAAGGCACGATTACCGCCGCGACGTCATCCTCGATCTCGGACGGGGCTGCCGCGGTCGTGCTGACCAGCGAGTCCAAGGCAAACGAAAAGGGGCTGCAGCCGATAGCCCGCATCGTCGCGACTGCTGCGCATGCGCAAGAGCCTGCGCAGTTCACGATTGCCCCCATCGGCGCGATCGAAAAGGTCCTGAACAAGGCAGGCTGGAAGGCTGGCGACGTGGATCTGTGGGAGGTCAACGAGGCGTTCGCGTGCGTCGCCATGTTCGCGATGAAGGACCTCGGCATCCCGCACGAGAAGATCAACGTTCACGGCGGCGCGACCGCCCTCGGCCATCCGATCGGCGCCAGCGGCACCCGCATCATGGTGACGCTGATCAACGCTCTGAAGCAGAAGGGCGCGAAGCGCGGCGTCGCGAGCCTCTGCATTGGCGGCGGCGAGGCGACCGCTGTTGCTGTAGAGCTGGTTTAAGAAGCACCTTCGAGACCGCGGCGGAGGTCGATTTCGCTCCGCCGCGCCGCGAACAGCGTTCGTCGGATTTTTCATGCTTCGGAAAGCTGGGATTCAGCTTCGAGAGCCCAGGCAGCCCGGGGCGCGTGAGCTCGCGCCCTTACGC
>JBKPJK010000440.1:0-3635 GCA_046730635.1 Pseudomonadota bacterium
GCGTGGCGGCGATCGTTAGCACACTGGTCACAGCGACCCCCAGCAGCGCCCACGGAGCCCACCACGGCCACGACAATCGGAGCGTTTCGTCCATCTTCGCCATGAGGCGAAAAGCGTTGCCGAAGGGCTTGGTTCCCGTCGAGCGAAATTCCCGGTTCGAAACAGCTTTTAAACCCCGAGAAAACAAACAGGGTTAACGTCATCTTGCCGACGATTTGTTAAATTGCTCTAAACTCTGTCATTCTTGCCAATTGCGACTCGGCAACGACAACCGGGAAGGGGGCACCCCGGGTGAGTTCGATTTGGGTTTCCATCCGCGGCTTGAGCCGCCTTGGGAGCGTGGCCGGTCGGCTGCTCCTGACGACGATTCTTGCCTGCGAATCATCGGCATCCCTCGCGCAAACGCCGCCCCCCGTCCGACCTCCAACGCGCGAGCAGGTCACTCGGCCGGTACAGCCGACACCGCAGTCAGGACGACCGACGCTAGAGGTCGAAGGCGGCATCGAGAGAGCTCCGTGCGCTTTGGCCGGACCGGACTATCAGAACATCCGCCTGACGCTTCGCGCAGCTCAGTTCGAGGGCCTTCAAGGCCTAACCGCCGCCGACCTCACGCCGGCTTATTCGGACTATGTGGGGCGCGAGCAGCCGATCTCGGTCGTCTGCGAGATCCGCGACCGCGCCGCGACGATCCTGCGCAACGCGGGCTACATCGCTGCGGTTCAGGTGCCGGAGCAGCGCATCGACAATGGCGTCGTGCATTTCCGCGTGCTGATGGCTCACGTGACGCAGGTCCGGGTGCGCGGCGATGCGAGTGGCGCGGAGAAGACGATCGCCGCATATTTGGGTCAGCTCACCAAGGATCCGGTCTTCAACCGCTACGAAGCGGAACGTTACCTTCTCCTGGCGAGCGATATCCCGGGTTACACGGTGCGGCTGACGCTGCGCCCGGCGGGAACCGCGCCCGGCGACGTGATCGGCGACGTTACCGTCCAGCACACGCCGGCCTATGCGGATTTCAACGTCCAGAACGGTGGCAGCCGCGAACTGGGCCGCTGGGGCGGCTCCTTGCGCGGCCAGCTGTACGGGCTCACCGGCCTTGGCGATCGCACCACCCTCGCGCTGTACAGCACGGCCGACTTCCACGAGCAGCAAACCGTTCAGCTCGGCGAGGACTTCCGTGTCGGGCCGCAGGGCCTGACGATCGGTGGTCTGTTCACTTATGCCTGGGCGCGACCCGACGTACGGGATGCGGACATCAAATCGCGAACTCTGCTGAGCACGTTCGAGGTCGGCTACCCGTTCATCCGGCGTCTGTCGCATTCCCTGCGCGGCTCAATCGGATTGGACTACATCAACCAGGGCGTCACGCTCGACGGGATCGATCTCACTCGTGATCGCATCCGTGTCGCATTCGCACGGCTCGGTTTCGATGCCTTAAGCAGCGACTTCTCCAACCCCGGCTTCACCGTTTCCGAGCCGCGCTGGCACGCGACCGCGTTCGTCGAACTCCGTCAGGGCCTCGATATCCTCGGCGCCAGCCACTTTTGCGGCAGCGACGGAGCCGGCTGCAGCCCGGGTCACATTCCGACGAGCACCGGCAACGGCGACCCGACCGCGACGGTCTTGCGCTCGAATGTCTATGGCGAGTTCCGCCCCGTTCCTAGGCTCACCCTCGCGCTCGGCGCCCTTGCGCAATACAGCTGGAATCCGCTGCTAAGCTTCGAGCAGTTCGCAGCGGGGAACTACACCGCCGGCCGCGGATACGACCCGGGCGCGCTGCTGGGCGACCGCGGCTGGGGAACTCAGGCCGAGATCCGAGCCGGCAGCAGAATTCCGGAAAGCGCGAACAGGCTGGCGTTCGAAGGCTATGCCTTTTGGGATCATGCGAAGGTCGACCACGTCGATCCCCTGATCGAAATTTCGGGGCGCCAACATGTGAATTCGGTGGGGGCAGGTGCCAGGATGGGCTTCAGTCGATTTACGCTCGACGCCGCGCTCGCCGTTCCGCTCACCCGTATCGGTCTCGACAACAAGCGGCCGCCGACCCGCTTCCTCGTCTCCCTCACCAGCCGGCTCTGGCCATGGAGCTACCAATGATCCAGACCACCACTCCCCTCCGCTCAGGCGCCCGCAGGGTGCTGATGATGAGTTGCGCTACTGTGGCTCTGGCCACGACCGCGCTCCTTCCGCAAAAGGCCGTGGCACAGGCGTTTGTGGGAACTCCGACGACGCAGTCCGGGACGGTGACCTATAGCCGCGCTACGCCAGGCACCGAGAGCATCGTGCTCGGTACGAGCACCGCGACCATCAACTGGACGCCGACGAATCAGCAGCCGGGCGGCGGGCCGATCAACTTCCTGCCGGCGGGGAACACAGCCACCTTCACCAGCAATCGCGGAATTGCGGATTACACGGTGCTCAACCGCATCGTTCCGGCGAGCCGTCAGGCCATAGCGCTGAACGGCACCGTCATCTCCACACTTCAGGAGACGAACACGACTGGCGGCCATGTGTGGTTCTTCGCCCCTGGAGGAATCGTCGTCGGCGCAACGGCAGTGTTCAACGTGGGCGGGTTGCTTCTCACCACCAACAATCCGTCGACTTTCGACGCTAGTCCGAACGGGTTCACGGCGACATTCAGAGGTGAGCCCGCAGGGACGTCCTCCATCAAGATCGCCAACGGCGCGCAGATCAACGCTCTTCAGCAGAACAGCTACGTCGCGCTCATCGCCCCACGCATCGAGCAGGGCGGCAAGGTTCGTGTGAACGGTTCAGCCGCCTACGTAGCCGCGACGCGGCTGAGCATGACCATGAACCAGGGCCTGTTCGACATTCAGGTCGACCTTGGCACGCCCGATTCCAATGGTGTGGTCCATACGGGCGAAACGAGCGGCCCCGCGAACGCTACGGGGGGCGACAACCATAACATCTATATGGTTGCGGTACCGAAGAACCAAGCGCTCACCATGCTGCTCGGCGGCAAGGTGGGTTTTGACGACGCCGTGAGCGCGCAGGTCAAGAATGGGCAGATCCTGCTCTCGTCCGGCTGGGGCGTCCAAGATTCCGACGAAAGCGCCCGGGCAACCGGCAATGGCGGTCTCAACTCGAGCATCGCGATCGGACCTGGCGACTTCACGTCCGACGTCGTCGGGAGAGCGCAAGGCTTGGTCAGCGCAACCGCCGATACCGGCGATCTGACCTTCGATGGAAAGCTGGACCTGAGTTCCTCGCAAGGTTCGGGCGGTAACGCGGTGGCGCTCGTGGCGAGCAATGGTCACAAGCTGACCGTCCACGGCGACCTGAACCTGGCGAGCTCGGCTCTGCCGGGAAACTATCCCGCGGTGTCGATCCTGGCCGACTCGGGTGCATCCGTCACGATCGACGGTTCCTCGAACCTCTCCGCGACTGCCGGCGGCGGCAGCCCGGCAAGCTCGCAGTCGCCCGCGGCCGACGCCTACGGCGGGACGATCGCGTTGAGCGCATCGAACGGAGCGACGATTTCGACCGGCGATCTCAATCTCGACGTTTCGGCTCAGGGGCAGGCGAATAGCGAAGGCCGCGGGGGCAGCGGCTACGGCGGCAATTTGTGGCTCGGTGCAGACAATGGCGGACGGGTCGCCGTGAATGGCGATCTC
>JBKPJK010000441.1:0-6256 GCA_046730635.1 Pseudomonadota bacterium
CGGCTGACCCGCTCCGCAAGGCAGCGTTGGGGGCGACCACCACGAAGATATCGAACAGGTCCTCGTCGGCATCCGGCTCGAACTGCATCGTCAATGATGGGATCGCGAACTTCTTGCCCGACCGAGCGCAGCCGAGCTTCAGCATCTTTGTCAGCAAAGGCCAAAGATCGCTCTTGCCCGACTGGCTGAGCGCCCAGGTTTCCGCAAAAGCGCGAGGACCATCCTCCCCACCGAAATTGATCAGCACATCGTCGGCGAGCATCGCGATGAGCGCTTTGGAATCCTTCCTCGCCACCACCTCGGTCAGGCGATTGCGGAACGCGGTCAGCCCAGGCGCGGATCTGCACTCGTCGACAGGCGGCAGCTTGAGTGGAAATGTCCGTGCAGGAGAAGCGAGGACCAGCAGTCCCGCCAGCAGCAGCGCGAGGCGCCCCTGCATCTCAGTCCAGGGGGATGATCACCTCATCCGGACGGACGAGGCCGAGGTCCTTCCGCACCAGCTCGTCGGCGATGTCGGGGTCGGCCTTGCGCGGATCGAGCAAGTTGGAGCGGTGCTTCATCTGCGCCCGCTCCGCTTCGAGCTGCGCAAGCTCCGCCTTCCGCTCGAGAAGCGCGCGATGATAGCCGCCCCAGGCGAGGATTCCGTTCGGCCCGGCGATCGCATGGCCGGCAAAGGTCCCGACGACGATCAGCGCAAGCGCCGGCATGGCCGAACGCCGAATGAGCTGAAAGATCCGGTTCCCACCCCTCATGACGTCATTAGAAGAATCATGAAGGGGAGGAATGCGCAAGTGAAAAGAATGATTTGGTGGATATCTTGCGGATAAATTTGTGGATCAGCTCGCCCGATAGGCTTTCAACGCCGCCCTCCCGGCGAAACGGGCGGTCTCGCCGAGTTCTTCCTCGATTCGCAGGAGCTGGTTGTACTTCGCGGTCCGGTCCGACCGAGCCAGGCTGCCGGTCTTGATCTGCCCACAGCTCAGCGCCACCGCGAGGTCGGCGATCGTCGAATCCTCGGTCTCGCCCGAACGGTGCGACATCACCGCCGTGTAGCCGTTGGTCTGGGCAAGCCGCACCGCTTCGATGGTCTCGGTCAGCGATCCGATCTGGTTGACCTTGATGAGGATCGAATTGGCGATCCCGCCCTCGATCCCCTTCTCGAGCCGGTTGACGTTGGTGACGAAAAGGTCGTCGCCGACGAGTTGGACGCGCTTCCCGAGCTTGTCGGTCAGGAGCTTCCAGCCCTCCCAGTCGTCCTCGGCCATTCCGTCCTCGATCGAGGCGATGGGATAGTTGGACGCCAGGTCGGCGAGGAAATCGGCGTTCTCCGCCGACGAAAGCGTCCTGCCCTCACCCGTCATCCGGTAGGCGCCGTCCTTGAAATATTCGCTCGCCGCGCAGTCGAGCGCCAGCAGCACGTCGTCGCCGAGCTTGTAGCCCGCGTCGGCCACCGACTTCTCAATGAAATCCAGGCCTTCGCGCGCACTGTCGACCTTCGGTGCGAATCCGCCCTCGTCGCCCACCGAGGTCGACAGGCCGGCCTGGTGAAGCGCGGTCTTCAGCGCATGGAAGATTTCGGCCCCGCAGCGCAGCGCCTCGGCAAAGCTCGGCGCCCCAACGGGCATCACCATGAATTCCTGGAAGTCGATGCCATTGTCGGCATGAACGCCGCCGTTGAGGATGTTCATCATCGGCACCGGCAGCAGGTTGGCGTCGACGCCTCCGACGTATCGATAAAGGGGCAGCCCCCGAGCGTCGGCGGCCGCCTTCGCCGTGGCCAGTGAAACGCCAAGGATCGCATTCGCGCCCAAGCGGCCCTTGTTCTCGCTTCCGTCGAGGGCGATCATGACGCGATCGATTTCCGATTGGTCCTCCGCATCGAGCCCGACCACCTCGTCCGCGATCTCGCCGTTCACCGCGTCCACCGCTTTCGTGACGCCCTTGCCGCCCCATCGACTCTTGTCGCCATCGCGAAGCTCGACGGCTTCATGAGCCCCCGTCGACGCGCCGGAAGGAACTGCCGCTCGCCCCATGCTCCCGTCCTCCAAGGTCACATCGACTTCAACGGTCGGGTTGCCCCGGCTGTCGAGGATCTGGCGGGCGTGCACGTCGACAATCAGGGTCATGCTCTTCTTTCTTTGCGTCATCGTAATGATATGGAGGGGATCAGTGGCGCGTATAAGCGTGGCGTCGAGGCGTGCAACTTTCGCCGCGATATCCCGGAACGAAGGCTCCCGCCTCCGGGTTGAGCGGGCAAAGGAGGACTGGCCCAATGGTACAACAAATCGGTGATGACAGGTCGGACGCTCTGCCGGAGGGTACGGACACCGTGATCGAAGGCGCAAGCAACGCGGACGTCGCCACCCCGGAGTCGGCCAATGCCGACACAGGAACGGAGGACACCCCCTTGATTGCACGAAGAGATTCTTCTCCTTCTTCTTCTTCGGATCGCGGCATCACGGACCGCATTCGCGAAGGCCGTGAGCAATTCGCCAGTCAGGCCGGCGAGCGCGCCCGCGGTCTCGTCAGCCAGGGTCTGGAGCGGACGTCGGAAACGCTCGCGAACGTCTCCAAGATGGTTGGCGACACGGCCGCGGGGATCGAGGAACGGCTCGGTCCCGAATATGGCGATTATGCCCGCCGCGCCGCCGGAGCGATCGAGAATGCGGCGAATTCGATCGCCTCGAAGGATCCTGACGAGCTGATCGAGGACACCCGCACGTTCGTCCGCAATTCGCCCGGCATCGCGCTTGCCGGCGCAGCCGTGGTCGGCTTCGTCGTCGCCCGTCTGTTCAAGAGCGGCCTCGCCAGCACTCGCGACGAAGAGGATTGATGCTCAAGCCGGTCGATCCCGGACCGCCCAAGGCCGAGCGCCCAGTCGGCGAGCTCGTTCATGAGCTCATCGAGGAGGGCAAGGCCTATGCGTGGGCCGAGATCGACTGGGTCAAGGCCATCGCGGCGGCAAAGGGCAAGGCGCTGGCACTTCCGGCGGCCCTGTTCGCGACCGCCTTCATCCTCGCCCTTGCGGCCGTCACCGCTATGGCGGTCGGCGTCGTGATGGCGTTGGCGCGCTTCATCGGGCCGCTCGCGGCCGGCTTCGTCGGAATGCTGATCTTCGTCGCTATTGCCGGCGGATGCGTCTGGTGGGGCTATCAGCGCCTGAGGCGCGACCTGTGAAGGACACGCCCGAAATCGCTGCCGCTCGGATCGAGGCGGAACGTCGCCGTGCCCGGCTGATGGCCACCGCACAGGAGCTTCAGGAGCGCCTCAGCCCCCGGACTCTCGCCCGCAACACCTGGCAGGGAGCCAAGGAGAAGGGCGCGGACTTGGCCGAGGATGCGGTAGACGCAGTCAAGGCGCGCCCGCTCGCGGCGACGGGCGTGGTGGCGGCGATCACGATGTTCCTCGCACGCGAGCCGCTGATCGACCTCGCCGGATCGATGTTCAAATCCGGCAAGGACAAACGAAGGTCGCGCAGGACCCGCAAGACTGCGCAGAAGAATGAAACGGAGAGAGTAGAATGACGGACGAGAGCACCCCCAATGCCGGTTCGCGCCAGAGCGCCATCGAGGCCTATGGCGCTCGCGAGCGAGTTTCGGACACGCTGACCGAAGCGCCGCTCATCGCACTTGCCGGTGGGCTCGCCGCTGGAGCGCTCATCGCAGCCCTGCTTCCCCGCACGGAAGCGGAAACCCGCGCCATTCGCCCGACTGCGCGCCGTGTGAAGCAGAGCGCCCAGGCCGCCTTTCAGGCCGCCAAGGACACCGGCGGTCAGAGGCTAGGCGAGCTTGGCCTCAACCGCGAGCGAGCCGAAGAGACCATTCGATCGCTCCTGTCCGACGTCACCCAGGCCGCGAAGGATTCTGGGCAGGCCGCTCTCGACGCGGCGCGCAAGACGGACTGACCCGGTTCGCAGAATCGTCGGATCGTGGTAGCGAGCCGGCCATGAGCAAGCTGCACCTCGTCTTCGGTGGCCGGGTCAAGGATCCGCAGGGCCTCGACTTCGACCTCAATACGATCGACCTCGTCGGGATCTACGACAGCTTTGCCGCCGCCGAAGACGCTTGGCGCGGCAAGGCTCAAGGGACCGTCGACGACGCTGAGATGAAATATGTGGTGGTTCACCTCCATCGCCTGCTCGAGCCCGAAGGCGACGGAATAAAGCGCCCCGCACAGCCCGCGGGTTAAATCCGCCCGGTCCCATATTGCGACCTGGCTCGGCAGCGGCCACGCTGGGTCATGCCTAAACTCACCATTCTGTTGTCGGCGGCTTTGTGCGGCGCCGTTACCCCAGCCCTTGCACAGCCCAAGCCGTCCTCGCCCACTGCTGCGCCGCAGTCGGCGGATGCCCGACTGAAGGCCCTCTACCAGGCCTATTCGGCCTGGGCGCAGAAGGAGGGCGGCTATTTCGAAGATTCGAAGGGTGAGAACCAGCTGGCTGGCCACCTGCCGAAGGTCGACCCAGCGACGCAGGAGTCCTGGGCCCGGTTCGAGCAGAATATGCTCGACCAACTGAATGCGATCCCGTCCAACAGCCTCTCGCCGGACGAACGCGTAAATGCCGGCGTCCTTCGCGCCATCCTCGAAGCGGCCGTCACCGACGCCAAGTTTCGCGATTGGGAAATGCCCGCGAATAGCGACAGCAATTTCTGGACCTACCTCAACGAACGCGACCCGCTCGACGATGCCGCCGCATATCAGCGGTACATCGGAAGGATGCGGGACATCCCCCGCTACTTCCGCGATCAGATCGCCAACATGCAGGCGGGACTGAAACGTGGTTTCGCCCCTCCCCGGGCAACGCTCGCCGGCCGCGACGGTTCGATCGCTTCGTTCATCAAGCCGGCGGACGAGAATGCATTCTTCGAAGCGTTTCGCACGATGCCGTCGACCATCAGCGCGGCCGACCAGGAGAAGCTGCGTGCCGAGGGCCGCGCGGCGATCGATCAGGAGGTGGTGCCTGCGTATCGCAACCTGCTGGCTTTCTACCGCGACTCCTACGTGCCAGGGGCGCGCAGGACGACGTCAGCGCGCGACTTGCCTCAGGGCGACGCTTACTACCGCGCGCAAATCCGCAAATATACGACCCTCGACCTCGGTCCCGAGGAGATCCACCAGATCGGCCTCAAGGAGGTCGCGCGCATCGACACCGAGATGCAGAAGACGATGCGTGAGAGCGGCTTCAAGGGCAGCTTCCCTGAATTCCTGCAGTTCCTGCGGACCGACCCGCAGTTCATCGCCCGCAACCCCGACGACCTGCTCGGCGTGTCGGCCTATGCCGCGAAGCGCGTCGACGGGAAGCTCAAGGATTATTTCGAGCTCCTTCCTCGCAAGCGCTTCACGATCATCCCCGTGCCCGACGCGCTCGCACCCTTCTACACGTCCGGCCGCGGCGGCCTCGAGAGCTGCCAGATGAACACCTACGACCTGCCGAGCCGGCCGCTCTACAACATCCCCGTCCTGACCCTCCACGAATGCTCGCCGGGCCACAGCTTCCAGGCCGCGATCGCGAGTGAGGGCAAGGCGCTGCCGAGCTTCCGCCGCAACATATATTTCTCCGGGTACGGCGAAGGCTGGGGCCTTTATTGCGAATACCTGGGGATCGAGATGGGCATCTATCGCACGCCCTACGAACGCTTCGGCCAGCAGAGCTACGACATGTGGCGCGCGGCGCGCCTCGTCATCGACACCGGCATCCACCGCTACGGATGGTCGCGGCAGCGGGCGATCGACTATCTCGCCAACCACACCGCTTTGTCACACCATGAAGTCGAGACCGAGGTCGATCGCTATATCAGCTGGCCGGGCCAGGCGCTGGCCTACAAGCTGGGCGAGATGACGATCCTGCGGCTGCGCGCCGAGGCTGAGCAAAAGCTCGGCACCAAGTTCGATATCCGCAAGTTCCATTCGATGTTCCTGGGTCTAGGCTCGGTTCCGCTCCCGATCCTCGAGGACGAGGTGCATCGCTTCATCGCCGCCGCCCAGAGCCAGGCGGCGCCGGCCAAGCCGGTTCAGGCCTTGCGGTAGTGGAACAGCAACAGCGGGCGCTGCAGTAGCAGGCCCGCGGCGAATCCGCCGATATGTGCCGGCGTCGCGAGGAGGTAGCCCTCACCGCCCGCCAGCCAACCCATCATCATCTGCAGGATCACCCACGCGGCCATCAGCCAGGCGACGTTGATCCAGCGATTGACGCGCAGGTTGCTGGTGAACGCCCGCGGCCGGCCAAAGCTCAGGGCGAAGGCGCCGATGACCGCGC
>JBKPJK010000442.1:0-1682 GCA_046730635.1 Pseudomonadota bacterium
TCCGAGGGGCTTGCGCCCCGGCTCGCGGCAAGGTTGCTGTAGAGCGTGCGCCGGCGGATGTTGATCGTCGCCACTTGGCTGCGCACAGTCGCGGACACGGGCGATGCTACGCCCAGATAGCCGTCATAACGCTCGCCGACCTGACCGGTCACGATCGCCACCTCGATCGCCGGCGTCTGGGCGACCGCTGGCGCGGCCATGCAAATGAAGGCGATGACAAACGTCTTCTTCACGGCTTTTTCTGCTGCGGAAAGGCCTGCGGGTTCTGGTTGATCAGCTGCTCGACGTCGCGCTGGAGCCGCACCAGCACCTCCTGTCGGATGGTCACGTTGAGGTTGATGTCGATAGGTTTGTCGGGGGCCTTGACCGAGATGCAGCTCGCCAGGGGCGCGGACAGAGCCGCGGCGGCGAGCAAGGCGGGTCGGGCGATCTGAGGCTTTCTCATTCTCTCTCTCACTTGGGCTTGGTCGGGTTGTTGGGTGGCGGCGCGGTGTTGACCTGCTCGTTCACAGGCGTCTGAGTCTGCTGTTGCTGCTCTTCGACGCGGCGCACTTCGGTCGTGATTCCGGGCACATCCTCGAGCGGACGCGGGAGCACGTCCTTGATGAGCTGCCGTGGGTCGCTGACCGACTTGGCAGTTGCGATCAGCGCCCGGAACGGCCCAGTGATAGTCACGTTGAGCCGCATGGGAAGCTTGGACAGCAGACTGCGGATGATCCGCTGGGTCTGGTTCGACTGGCCGATGCCCGCGCCGTCGATCGCCAGCCTTGCCGCAAATTCGCCGGCGAGATCGCCGTCGAGGCGGATGATCATCGACTTGAAGCGCAGATCCCGAAGCGCGTTGAAGGCGATGTTTCCCATCGTTCCGAGATTGGCCTTGTTGACGACGCCGACGTAGGACAGCGAACCGCCGGGGTCCCTGGAATCGAGCCTTCCGCCGACGACCCGGCCGCCGTTCTCGTCGAAGATCATCGGCAGGACACCGTCGAACTTGCCGGTGGCGTCGAGCTCCTTGAAGCCGAGCGACTGGACGAAGGCGTGGGCGTCGAGGCCTTGGACCTCGAAGGTCAGGCGCTTCGCGGTCGGATGGGCGAAGTTCAGGATCGTCTCATGGAGGATCAGCCGTCCTCCCATGAACGGCCACTCGCCGCGTTCGATCTTCACCAACTGGTTGGGCAGCAGTTGGTAGTGGATCACTCCGTTCTCGACGAGGATGCCGGGGTTGATCGACTGCGCGGTTAGCACCTGCCCTGGCGGAGTCTTCAGGTTGAGCAGGTCGCTGAAGTGGATCGTTCCGCGAAGGCCCGTCACCGGTCCGAATGGCGCCGCGAGATCGAGGTTGGCGGTCGAGAAGTCACCGGTCGAAGCCGTCCTCCCGTCCCCGAACCAATGGAGTCGACCCTGCCCCGTGATCGTGCCGTTCACGAGCGCGATCACACCTTGGGTCAGCGGCGTGATCTGATCGGGCTGCAGGTTGGGTCCGAACGTCAGCCCACGAACGTCCAGCAGCGCCTCTCCATTTCCGGTCGAGAGCGTGTGGCGAATGGTGACGTCGGTGACGCGCGTCCCCGTCTCGGGATGGATCAAGGTTCCGCCCGCGCGGATGCTGTCGCCGCCCAGCGTGAAGGCGAAGTCGTTGCTGTGCAGCGGATAGAAGCGAGGCCGCTCGCTCGGGTCAGAGA
>JBKPJK010000443.1:0-3426 GCA_046730635.1 Pseudomonadota bacterium
GACGTGGACACGCGCATGGCGGCGATCCGCAGGCTGCTCGCGATCGGGAAAGACGGATATCAGAAGGAAGCGGCGCGCGCCCTGACGGCCCGGGCCGCAACACTGATCGAGCCCGATGCGAAGCTTGCCAAGGACGCTCCAGAGCTGATCTCCGCGATGTTGGCGGCGGGCTACGATGAGGCCGTGGCGCGGTGGAGCAACGCCAGCGCCAAAATGGATGACGCCGATTCCGATCGGTGCTGGGCGATGATCGCCCTCGCCGCACCCGACGTAGCCAACGTCGGTGCCAGCAGGCTCAATGCCTTCATCCGCCGCGACACGAGTGAAGGAAAGCAGCGAAGCGCCTTGCTCGTCGCCGGTCTTGCGGGACTGGGACGGATCAACACCGATACCGCGAACTCCCTCAATCGCCGCTTCGGGCTCGGTCTCAGCAGGCAGTCCAGCTGGACCAGGATGATCGACGCGGCTGCGGGACGCGGGCAGGCCGGAACGGTGCTGGTCATGACCGGAACGGGCTTCCAGACGCCCCGCTTCGGCCAGCTGCCGGCTGTTCACATGTATCATGCGATCACCAGCCTGAAGCGCACCGGTCAGGATTTCACGGCGCGCATGATCGCCGCAGAGGCGCTTTCCCGCACGTGACCCCCGAGGACGCGGCGCTAGTCGACCGGTTCCTCGACATGTTGGCCGCCGAAGCCGGCGCTTCGGCCCACACGCTTGCAGCTTATCGGAACGATCTCGAGCGCGCGGCCGAGAATCTTGGCGGCGGGCTAGGCTCTGCGAGCGCGGACGAGCTCTCCGGCCTGGGCGCGCGCTGGGCCGAGCTTGCCCCGTCGACGGTCGCGCGTCGTTCGGCTGCACTGCGGCGATTCTTCGGATTTCTTGTCGACGACGGACTTCGGCGCGACGACCCGTCCGAGGCCTTGCCTCGACCCCGGCTGGAGCGCCCCCTTCCGCGAATTCTCGACGAGGCCGAAGTCACGCGAATGTTCGAAGCTGCCGAAGACCGGGCGGCGAGCGGGGAGCCGGCAGCGGTTCGCAACCTGACGCTTCTCGAACTTCTCTACGGATCGGGTCTTCGGGCCAGCGAGCTGGTGAGCTTGCCGCGCGGCGCGATTCGCCCGGGCAAGCCGTTCGTGATCCTTCGCGGCAAGGGCAGCAAGGAACGCCTCGTGCCGATCTCGACCCGGGCGGACGCGGCGGTACGACGATGGCTCGAAATCGCTCCGGGCGGCGTGCTCTGGCTCTTCCCAAGCGGGAAGACTCACATCAGCCGCGTTCGCCTGTTCCAGATCGTTCGGGCGATGGCGGCGGATGCAGGCATCGCTCCGGAGCGCGTCAGCCCGCATGTGCTCCGGCATGCCTTCGCAACGCATCTCCTCTCGGGCGGTGCGGACCTCCGCGTGCTGCAATCATTACTGGGTCATGCCGACATCGCCACGACGCAAATCTACACCCATGTCGACAGCGCGAGGCTCGTCGAGCTGGTCAATACGCGCCACCCGCTCGCTACGCGCGGTCGTTGACCTGTGCGGGGGCTTCAGCCTAGGCGCGCCTTCGAATGCTGACCTATCTCGATTTTGAAAAGCCGATCGCCGAGCTGGAAACCCGTGTCGCGGAGCTACGGGAGACGGCGAACAGCGGCTCGATCGATATCGATGCGGAGGTGGGTCGCCTTGAAGCCAAATCCAACAAACTGCTCCGTGACACCTATGCCAAGCTGACTCCCTGGCAAAAGGCGCAGGTGGCTCGCCACCCCGAGCGACCTCATTTCAAGGACTATGTTGCCGGCATCGCCGACGATTTTCTCCCCCTCGCAGGCGACCGCGCGTTCGCCGACGACCCCGCGATCATCGGCGGACTGGCGCGCATCGAAGGTCGTCGCGTGATGCTGCTAGGTCATGAAAAGGGGGACGACACGGCAAGCCGCCTCAAGCACAATTTCGGGATGGCCAAGCCTGAAGGCTATCGCAAGGCGATCCGGCTGATGCGCCTTGCCGACCAGTTCGGGATTCCCGTCGTGACTCTCGTCGACACCCCAGGCGCGTTTCCCGGCGTCGAAGCCGAAGAGCGTGGGCAGGCGGAAGCAATTGCCCGCTCGACCGAGGAGTGCCTTGCCCTCGGCGTGCCGATGATTGCCGTCGTGGTGGGCGAGGGAGGATCGGGCGGCGCGGTGGCGATTGCGACGGCCAATCGCGTGCTGATGTTCGAGCACGCCATATATTCCGTGATCTCCCCGGAAGGCTGCGCATCGATCCTGTGGCGCACGGCGGACAAGGCAGCGGAGGCTGCGGAAGCGATGAAGATCACTGCGCAGGACCAGCAATCGCTTGGCATCGTCGATCGTATCGTGTCCGAGCCGCTCGGCGGCGCACATCGCGATCCCGACGCCGCGATCGGTTCGCTCAAGGGTGCTATCGTCGAGGAGCTCGATGGTTGCTCGAAGCTCGGACCGAACGAACTTCGGGCGCAGCGACGTGCCAAGTTCCTGGCCATCGGCTAAGTCTTGCGGGAACAGCCTTAGTCATTTTCCGTTCAAAATCGCTGCGCTTCATTGCTAAGCGTAACGGAGAACGACGATGCGCAAGACCGTCCTTCTGCTTGTCACAACCGTCCTGGCGCTTGCGCCGGCGGCCGCGCAGCAGATTCGCTACCTCGATCCACGGGACGTTGCGGAAGCCCAGCGCGAACATGCCGACTTGGTGCAGGCTCTCGGCGGTGCGGAGACCGGCCCTCGGGCATCCTACGTGGAGAGCGTCGGTCGCAGGGTCGGCGCTTATTCCGGCTTGGCCAATCCTGCCCAGGCGCTACATTTCACCTTGCTCAATTCTGCCGTCGAGAACGCTTTTTCAGTTCCCGGCGGATATATTTATACAACGCGCCAGCTGATGACCCTCATGGACGACGAGTCGGAGCTGGCTTTCGCCCTAGGACACGAGATCGGCCACGTTGCCGCGAACCACGCCCACATTCGCGAGCAATATGCACAGCGCAACACCTACGGCGTGCTGGGGGCGATAGTCGGCGCGATCTTCGGCGGCGTCGGCGACATGATCCAGGCTAGGGCGAAGATGGACACGCTGAGCTTCTCTCGCGAGCAGGAGTATCAGGCGGATTCGCTAGGTCTCCGATACACGATCGCTGCCGGTTACGATCCCGTCGGGGGCCCCGAGATCCTCGCCGCGCTCAGCCGCCAGACAGCGCTGCAAGCCCGCGTGCAGGGGAGGAGCAACCGGCAGGCCCCGGAGTGGGCAAGCACGCACCCGTTGAGCGAGAACCGCATGCAGCGCGCGTTGATGGAAGCGCGATCAACGGGGCGTCTCGGACAGGGCCTTCGGAACCACGACGCGTTTCTGGCGCAGCTCGAGGGAGTGTATGTCGACGACGATCCCGCTCAGGGCGTGATCGACGGACCGACCTTCACCC
>JBKPJK010000444.1:0-2280 GCA_046730635.1 Pseudomonadota bacterium
GACCTGGCCCGTCGCACGAAGCGCCGCCCTGCCCGCGCCGTCGGTCAGCTCGACCGTTGTCCGTTCGAGCCTGGCCGATGCCATCTGGCTGGCAAGCGCCCGGTTGTAGACCAGCTCGTAGAGGCGAGCGTGGTCGCCCGACGCTGCCCGGGCGCGGTCGAAATCGGTCGGGCGGATCGCCTCGTGCGCTTCCTGCGCATTCTTGATCTTGCTCTGATACTGCCGCGGCCGTTCCGGCACGTAACCCGCACTATAGCGGTTCTGAATCGCTCTTCGCGCCGCGCTGACCGCCTCGGGCGCCATGTCGACGCCATCGGTCCGCATGTAAGTGATGAGGCCGTCCTCGTAGAGGCCCTGCGCCACCCGCATCGTGTGGCTCGCCGAAAAGCCGAGCTTGCGCGCCGCTTCCTGCTGCAGCGTCGAGGTCGTGAACGGCGGCGGTGGATTCTTGGCGAACGGCTTGGTCTCGACCGAAGCGACGGTGAAGCGTCCCGCCTCGACGGCTGCCTTGGCCGCATCGGCCTCGGCCTTGTTGCCGATCGTCAGCCGCTCGATCTTCTTTCCGTCCAGCTGGGCGAGGCGCGCGTTGAAGCCCTGCCCGTCCTTCTCGAACGTGGCCGTGACCGTCCAATATTCCTGGGGTTTGAAAAGCTCGATCTCGCGCTCGCGATCGACGATCAGTCGAAGCGCAACCGACTGAACGCGTCCCGCCGACTTCGCGCCCGGCAGCTTCCGCCACAGGATCGGGGACAGCGTGAAGCCGACCAGATAATCGAGGGCGCGCCGCGCCTTGTACGCGTCGATAAGGTCCTCATCGAGGCCGCGCGGATTGCGCATCGCCTCGGTGACGGCCGAATTGGTGATGGCGTTGAAGGTGACGCGCTGGACCTGTCCCGGAAGCGCCTTCTTCTGCCTGAGCACCTCCTGGACGTGCCAGCTGATCGCTTCGCCTTCCCGATCCGGGTCGGTCGCAAGGATCAGGGTATCGGCCTTTTTCGCTTCGTCCGTGATGGCCTTCAGTTGTTTCGAGCGGTCGGGCGAGACCTGCCACTGCATGTCGAACCCATGCTCCGGATCAACCGATCCATCCTTCGGCGGCAGATCGCGCACGTGTCCGAACGAAGCGAGCACACGATGTCCGCTTCCCAGATACTTCTCGATGGTCTTCGCTTTGGCCGGCGATTCGACGACGACCAGCTTCACAGGAGCCCTTCACGCATACGCGTAAGGTGGGGACGCTCGATTCGGCTCGTCAAGCGGTAGGATGTCGCATTTCCTGATGAGACGGGCCCGGGAGGATTAGGCGCGGATGCTGACCTTTCCTGCCGCATGACGGTCCAGCCGTCCGGCGAGGTCCAGCTCGAGGAGCGCCATCTGGACCGCTCCGGAACTCGCGCCCGAGAGGCGAATGATCTCATCGACCTGTACCGGCGACGGGCCGAGCAGGCTCTCGACCAGGCCGAGCGCATCGCCATCCCCATTCAGCAGCTCGGGCTCGGGACGATAAGGCTTGGCGGTGGATCTGACGCGACCTTCGATCGGCCGGATCTCCTCGACCACGTCCTGCGCGTTTTGCACCAGCGTCGCTCCGTCGCGAATCAACTGGTTGCAGCCTTGAGCTCTCGGATCCAGCGGCGATCCGGGCACCGCCATCACTTCTCGGCCTTGCTCCGCCGCTAGCCGTGCGGTGATCAGCGATCCGGATCTGGGCGCCGCCTCGACGACCACCGTTCCAGAGCTCATGCCTGCGATGATCCGGTTTCGGTACGGGAAATGCCTTGCCCGCGGCTCGGTGCCCGGCGGCATCTCGGCGATGACGAGCCCCCGCTCGAACATGGTCCGCTGCCGCTGCTCGTTTTCCGGCGGGTAGAATATGTCGATCCCACCCGCGATCACCCCGATCGTGCCAGTTTCCAAGGCCCCGTCGTGGGCCGCGCTGTCGATGCCTCGCGCCAGTCCCGATACGACAACAACCTCCTGACGGGCCAAATCGTAAGCGAGGCCCCGTGCGAACCTGCAGGCCGCCGCCGATGCATTGAAAGCGCCGACGATCGCGACTGCCGTTCGATCGAGCAGGGTCAGGTCGCCTTTAACGATGATCAAAGGCGGCGCGTCTTCCGCTTCCGCGAGCAGCCGCGGGTAAAGGCCTTGGCCGATCACGAGATATCTGGCGTCGAGCTTTTCGACCCTCGCGATCTCGCGCTCTGCCTCGACCCTGTCGAACAGCCTTGGCGCCTTGCCGCCTCCACGCCGCGCGAGCTCCGGCACGGCCTCCAGTGC
>JBKPJK010000445.1:0-1872 GCA_046730635.1 Pseudomonadota bacterium
CGTGAGCCGCGGGAACGGCGCAAATGGGCGCTTTTCGTCGTCGCTAAAGCGCCAACCATTGAGACTGCGCCCATTGCGAAGCGGCGTCGAAACGAAATGTGATACTTGCGTGGGAAGTGCACGTTGAACGGCGCTGGCGCACGAATGCCCGCTCGTGCCTGTACAATCATGGGCGCGTTTAGATCCGTTTTGGTTGGAAAGCTGACGTTTGAAGCGGGGGCGTTTGGCTCTAAGATCCCCTCGTCCGAAGGTCTCGGGAGTAAGCGCCGTGCCAAGTTCAGTTAAAGATATGCTCGCAACAGCGAATGAGTGCGTTCCGAGAATTTCTCCGGATGAAGCGAGGCGCCTGATCAGCGAAGAAGGTGCGCTCCTTGTCGATGTGCGAGATTCACCGGAGCTGGCTGCGACCGGTAAGCTTGCGAACGCCACGAACGTTTCTCGTGGAATGCTGGAGTTCAGGGCCGACAGTTCGACACCCTACCACAATCCGGAGTTCCGGACCGATCGGCCCGTCATCCTTTACTGTGCCTCTGGCGGCCGCTCGAGCCTTTCGGGCAAGGCGCTGCAGGACCTCGGATACACGAAGGTCTACAATCTCGGCGGTTTCAAGGAAGCCGTGGAAGCCGGGTTTCCAACGCAGGCGTCTTGAACCGGCGGCAGCTTTGGGTCGAAAGCAGACTCTATCGGGACGCGGCAGTTTCCACGCTGCAACGCTAATAGTCGCCGCAGTGATCAGAACGGGCAGGAAACTCAGGAAGCGCGGAGAGAACAGGCTAAGAAAGAGCGCCACAAAAGATACCGCCAGGCAATCCCACTCGTAATCGGGCCCTAGTGCCTCCGCCAATTTTTCAGGATGAATTCGTTCAGCGGCGCATGGCGTCCGCCGTCGCCTGCTCCACGCAACGCGCGCAGCGGCATCCTTGCGTGACCAAGGTAACCTGTTATACCGGTTACGCATGCTTCGGCAGTTTGAATTCAAAAGCGGATCGCCCGCGCTCGATTTGGCGGACACCGTGAGCGGCCGCGGGCGTTCGGAGGTCGATTTGCTGACCGAGGCCGCGGACCTCGCTTCGTGGCTCGAGGCAGCGTCATTCTACCCGGCGCCGCAAGCCGCAATTACCGCAGCGAACCTTCGCAGTGCCGTAGAGCTCCGCGCGGCAATCGCGGAATGCGTGGAGGCGGCGATTTCCGTCCGAAAGCTCCCTTCGAAAGCGGTTGAGGTGATCAATGCCGCAGCGGCGCGCCCCGCATTCCGGCCGCAGCTGGTCGACGGCGCCGTAGAGCTTACGGCGGCGGATCCGGTGTCCTCGGCCTCTTCGCTGATCGCCGAGGACGCGATCGAGCTTCTCACCGCACCGACGATCCAACGGCTTCGTGCTTGTCCGGGATGCAATATGCTGTTCGTAGATCGCTCCCGGCCGGGTCGACGGCGCTGGTGTTCGTCCTCTAGCGGGTGCGGGAATCGCGCGAAGGTCAGCAACTTCAGAAAAAGAGCCAAACGCAAGGGACAGCCGCATGGACGATAGAAGGGTCTGCTTCGATTTCGAGGTCGAATTCACAAACGGAGGTGGACTTCAGGGCCAGGACTTTCGCCTCGACATCGCCGGAAGCGACATCTCCGACGAAGCGCTCGCCGAAGGCCTCATCAAGGACTTAGGGCTGTTGATGGTCGGCAAGGTCCAGATCTCGAACAAGCGGATCATTACCGAGCGGCACAAGCGAAGCGGAGCGCGCGCGTCTTCGAGCGACGTTGGGAAGAACAACACCTACATCGATCTCAGCCACACGATCGAAAACGGAATGGTTACCTACAAGGGCCTTCCGGCTCCGCTGATCTGCGATCATCTCTCGCGCGCTCAGTCGCGAGAATAC
>JBKPJK010000446.1:0-2082 GCA_046730635.1 Pseudomonadota bacterium
GGCGGTGCTGAAAGCAGCATCAAGATGCTGATGTACATGTTCAACCCCGATCGCGACGGGGACGCTGTCCGCAACGCGCTGACCGAGGCCGCCAAGCGGGGGGTCGAAGTGAGCTTGCTGATCGACGGCTTCGGCTCGGCAGCAACGTCTGACTTCTTCAACGATCTCGCGGCCGCTGGCGGTCACCATTGCGTGTTCAATCCAAGCTACGGGCGCCGCTACCTGCTCCGAAACCACCAGAAGCTGATCGTGATCGACGAGCAAACGGTGCTGATCGGCGGCGCCAACATCGACGCCGCCTATCTCGACGACCGGCAGGCCAAGCATTGGCGCGACCTGTGGCTGCGCCTGGATGGACCCGAAGCCGTGCTTCCGGCGCGTTATTTCGACAGCCTGTTTCGCTGGTCGAAGCGGCCCCATTCGAAGCTGCGATCGCTCAAGCGAATGATCGCAGAGTACAACGAATGGCGGGGGCCGCTGCAATGGAAGTTCAGCGGACCCCTGAGCATGCGCAACAGCTGGTGGCGCAGCATCGGGCGCGACATCAAGAAGGCTCGGCGGCTGGACATGGTCTTCGCCTATTTCGCTCCGCCCGGCGCCATGATCAGGCGCATCGGCAGGGTCGGACGCCGCGGCCGCGCTCGGATCGTCAACGCGGCGAAATCCGACAACAATGCGACGATCGCCGCAGCCAGGCACAGCTACAGCCGGCTGCTTCGGCGCCATGTCGAGCTATACGAATATCAGCCGGCCAAGCTTCACACCAAGCTCGCGATCGTCGACGACGTGGTCCACATCGGCTCCTCGAACTTCGATTATCGCAGCTTCTACATCAACCTGGAGATCATGCTGCGGATCAAGGACGCAGCGTTCGCCGACGCGATGCGCGGCTATTTCGAGCGCGAGCTTGCCGACTGCAAATGGATCACTCCGGAGGTGCACAAGCGCCGCTCCAATCCGTGGCGGCGTTTGAAGTGGGCGCTGTCCCACTTCCTCGTGAACATCATGGACTACAGCGTGACGAGGCGATTGAACCCCCTTGGGGGCTAGGCCGCGGGTTCGCCTCTATAGGCCCAGAACAGGGTCGCCGGGGGGACGTTGATCCATTCGAACCCGCGCTTGATCGGCTCGAAATGCGGCTCGATGAAATCGCGCACCTTGGGACTGAACTGATAGACCAGGAAGGCGCCGCCCGGCCGGATCACCTTCGCCGTCGCCTCCGCGATATCGTCGCCAACGCCAGGCGGTAGCGTCGAGAAGGGCAGGCCCGAAAGGACATAGTCGGCCGATCCCAGGTTGCGGTCGGCAAGAATCTTTTCGACGTCCGCCGCCGAGCCCGTGACCGTCACCAGCCGGGGATCGTCGATCGATTCCTTGAGGTAATGCGTGAAGTCCGGGTTCGTGTCGATCGTCAGAAGCGTCGCATCGGGACCGAGCCGGTCGAGCACCGGCCGAGTGAAAGTGCCGACGCCCGGGCCATATTCGACGAACAGCCGCGTATTCTCCCAGTCGACGGGACCGAGCATCTTGTCGATCAGCACCCGGCTCGACGGGATGACCGATCCGACCATCACCGGATTCTTGAGGAAGCCACGCAGGAACTGCCAGCGGGGGCTTGGCGAACGCCGGTCGTGTCGCCGCTGGAGGCGACGCGGACTCTTCATGGTTCGCGCGGATGAGGTCGGCATGAAAGCTCCGTTGGGGCAGCGAAGGTCGCGAGCGTTGGCAAATGCTTGGGCCCTTTGCAAGGTTTCGAAGGCGAACCTTTGGCCTGCATGGAACATCACTCCGCCAACCGCGCGATTATTACGACGAAGAGGTTTCGCTTCCTTTACAGGCACCTTAAGCCTGTATCCGTGGCATCCATCGCAAGTAAGCGCAGCGTCGGCGCCACGGCGCTGACGCCTGCGCATTTTTTGCTCCTTTATTCGGCAATGCTCGTCGCATCGTCGGGCAATACGGCCTTGCAGTCGGTGATGCCGGCGATTGGCCGGAAGATCGGGATCGCCGATTTCTACGTCGCCATCGCTTATACCTGGTCGGCGGTTCTGTGGGTCGCCCTGGCTCCATACTGGGCTGACA
>JBKPJK010000447.1:0-4526 GCA_046730635.1 Pseudomonadota bacterium
GTGGTCGGGTTCACATAGGTGCCGACCGGGAAGTTGTTCGGATTGTAGTTGATCAGCTGGCTGTAGTTCGGAGTGTTTTGATCCTTGGTGTAGGCGTAGGACAGGTCCACCGTCAGGCCGTCGACCGGAGTCCAGCGGCCAGACGCGCGACCGCCAACCGTGTTGTGATAGTTCCAGCCATATTGGCCGGCGAGCGGGTTCCTGACTGTCGCGTCCTGGTGCTGAATCAAGCCGTCCAGCTTGATCGCGAAATTGTAGAAGGACGGCAGGTCGAGGTGGAGCTCGCCGTCGTAGCTTCCGTAATTGCCGTATCCGACCGTCCCGCGAATGCCGAGCTGACCCGAAGGCGCCTTGGTGACGATGCTGAGCGCGCCGCCCTCGGTGTTGCGGCCGAACAAGGTGCCCTGCGGTCCGCGAAGGACCTCGATCCGGTCGATGTCGAGCAGCGAGTCGTTGAGGCCCTGCGAAAGCCCGAGATAGACGCCGTCGACATAGACTCCGATCGGCGTGTCGCGGGCCGTCTGGTTCTGGTCGAACGGGACGATGCCGCGGATGCCGACGGTCAGCGCCGACTGCCGGGCTTCGAAGGTCGCGACGCGAAGGCTGGGGATGGAGCCGTCGGCGAGGTCGAGCAGGCTCTTGGCATGGCGATCCGTGAGCGCCTGCGTGTTCGCGACGGTGAGCGCGATGGGAGTGCGCTGGAGGTTGGTCTCGCGCTTGGTCGCGGTGACGACGATGTCGCCGAGGCCGCGCGTGGTTTGCGGTTCTTGCGATGCGGCCGGTGCGGTACTCGGGCCCTGCTGGGTGGTCTGCTCGATCTGGCCGGTGTTGGTCGAGCTCGGCGCCGGCGCCTGAGTCGGCCCGGGCTGAGTCTGAGCCAGCGCGGGAGTCGCGACTCCGCACAGCAACAGGGCTGCAATTGCCGAGCGGCCCAGACCATTCAAATTATTGAGAGAGCGAGCCGCGAGCGGCGCGACCGTGATCGTCATCATTTCGGTAGATCCTTCCCCATGCCGGTTCTTTCCGGCCGGCTAAGCTCGCCGTTAGGAATGGTGGGCTACGGCTGCGTGACGACGCGCAGGCGTTTTCGTGAAGCGTTCATTTCAGATGTGTGACATTGTGGCCGCTCCGCCACAGATTCCGCTCGCGATTCCGGGATTCGCGTTTACGCCGCACTGTACCGCGAAAAGTTAAGCCTCGTTGTCGAGCGAGTAGCCGGCCGACCGGACGGTTCGGATCAGGTCGTTCTGGCCTTCGGCATTGAGAGCCTGACGCAACCGACGGACGTGCACGTCGACGGTCCGCGCGTCGATATCGGGATCGTGCGACCATACCGCGTCGAGAAGCCGCTCGCGTGAAAAGACCCGGCCGGGATGCTCCAGGAAATGCTTCAGCAAACGAAATTCGGTCGGGCCAAGGGGGACGTGCTGGCCGCTGCGGCGAACGCGGTGGGCAGCGACGTCCATCTCCAGATCGGCATAGGCCAGCCGCTCGCCGGCAAGCGCCGGGCGGACGCGGCGGAGGACCGCGCCGACGCGCGCCACGAGCTCGCGCGGGCTGAACGGCTTCGTCACATAATCGTCGGCGCCGGTGTCGAAGCCGCGAATGCGATCGCTTTCCTCGCCGCGCGCAGTCAACATCATGATCGGGATGTTGGCAGTGCTAGAGCGGCGCCGCAGCCGGCGGCACACTTCGATGCCGCTGATGCCCTCGATCATCCAGTCGAGCAGGATCACGTCCGGCTTCACTTCGTCGACGAGGATCAAGGCCTCCTCGCCGTCGCCGGTGCGGGTCACGTCGTAACCCGACCGCTCGAAGTGGAAGACGACGAGATCGGCGAGCGCGCGATCGTCTTCGACGAGAAGCAGATGCTTGTTAGCCATTGATGCCCCTTACCGACTTGCCCGGCCGCTCGGCCATGTGATCTCCAGTCGCGGCGTAATAGACCATCTCCGCGATGTTTGTGGCGTGGTCGCCGATCCGTTCGAGGTTCTTGGCGACGAAGAGCAGGTGCGCCGATTGACCGATGTTGTGCGGATTCTCCATCATGTGCGTCAGCAGCGTGCGGAAGATGGAGTCATAGAAGTCGTCGACCGCCTCGTCGCGCTCGCACACGCGGATAGCCGCGGCAGCGTCTCTCTCCACGAAAGCGTCGAGCACGTCGTGGACCATTTCGGCGGCGATGCGCGCCATCTCGGGCAGGAGTGAGAGCGGCTCGATCTTGGCCACATTCTCCAACAGCGGGACGCGCTTGGCGATATTCTTGGCATAGTCCCCGATGCGCTCGACGACGCCCGAGATCTTGAGCGCGGCAACGACATCGCGAAGATCGCTCGCCATCGGGGCTCGAAGCGCGATCAGCTGCACGGCGCGGCGCTCGGTCTCGATCTCCAGGACGTCGAGCTTCTTGTCGTCGGCGACGACGCGCTGCGCTGCATCGACGTCGCGCTGGATCAGGCAACGCATCGCCTCGCTGATCGCGTGCTCGGCAAGTCCGCCCATCTCGCTGATGAGCGCGCGAAGACGATCGAGGTCCTCGTCGAATGCCTTGAGCGTATGTTCCCGGCTCTGCTGCATCATGTTCTCCGTCAGCCGTAGCGGCCGGTGATATAGTCTTTGGTCCGCTGCTGACGCGGGTTGGTGAAGATGTCGCTCGTCCGGCCGAACTCGATCAGCTCGCCGAGATGGAAGAAGGCGGTGTTCTCCGAGATGCGCGCGGCCTGCTGCATGTTGTGCGTGACGATGACGATGCTGAAGCGCTCGCGCAGCTCGTGAATCAGCTCTTCGATCTTGGCGGTCGAGATCGGATCGAGCGCCGAGGTTGCTTCGTCCAGCAGCAGGATTTCGGGCCTGACGGCAATGGTGCGCGCAATGCACAGCCTTTGCTGCTGGCCGCCCGACAGCGACAATGCGCTCTGCCCCAGCTTGTCCTTGACCTCGTCCCAGAGGGCGGCCTGCTGCAGCGCATCCTCGACGCGGTCGTTGAGCTCCGACTTCGAAAGCCGCTCGTAATAGGACAAAGCGAAGGCGACGTTGGCCTTGATCGACGACGGGAAGGGCGTCGGCTTCTGGAACACCATTCCGACCAGCCGCCGCAGATCCGACAGTGGATAGCGGCGGTCGAGGACGTTGCGCCCGTCGATCATGATTTCCCCGGTCGCGAACTGATCGGGGTACATTTCGTAGATGCGGTTGATGGTGCGCAGCAGCGTCGACTTGCCGCACCCCGACGGGCCGATGATCGCGGTCACCGAATTGGCCGGGACGGCCATGTTCACCTGTTTTAGCGCGTGCCCCTTCCCATAGTGGAAGTTGAGGTCGCGGATGTCGATCGCGGGCGGAGCGTTGGGGGTCATCGCGGCCGCGCTTGTCCCGGTCCTTGCATGCGCAGCCCGCATCGCGATGGCACTGTCATTCATCACTTCTTTCCTTTGCGTGCCAGCAGGCGGACCGCGATGTTCAGGAAAAGCACGAAAGCCGTGAGAACGAACGCTCCGGCCCACGCAAGCTCGTGCCATTCGTCATAGGGGCTCATCGCGTACTGGAAGATGACGACCGGAACGTTGGCGAGCGGTCCGTTGAGGCTGGAGCTCCAGAACTGGTTGTTGAGCGCGGTGAACAGGAGCGGCGCGGTCTCGCCGGCAATGCGCGCGACACCGAGGAGGATGCCCGTGAGGATCGCGCTCAAAGCCGCCTTGTACAGGATCTGGCGAGTCACGCGCCACCGAGGCAGACCGAGCGCGAAGCCCGCCTCGCGCATCTGGTCGGGCACGAGCCGAAGCGATTCCTCAGTCGTGCGGACAACGATCGGCAGCAGGATCATCGCGAGGGCCAGTGCGCCGGCATAACCCGAGAAGTGGCCAGAAGTCCGAACCACGAGCTCGTAGACGAACAGGCCGACGACGATCGACGGAGCGCTCAACAGGATGTCGTTGACGAAGCTGACGATCGCCGCGAGCCGGGTGTAGCGTCCATGCTCGGCGAGGTAGGTTCCGGCGGCCACCCCGATCGGTGCCCCGATGACGACTCCCAGCAGGATCATGATGGCGCTTCCGTAGAAGGCGTTCAGAAGCCCGCCGCTTGCTCCCGGCGGCGGAGTCATTTCCTTGAACAGGGCGGGCGTCAGGGCCGCCGCGCCCTGGGCCAAGGTCGTCCAGAGGATCCATGCCAGCCACACGAGGCCGAATACCGTTGCGGCCGTCGCGAAGGCGAAAGCAACCACGTCGGCCACGCGGCGGCGAGCGGGAATCGCCATCTCAGTGCGTCCTTCCGAGCTGGCGGTTGAGGCGCATCAGCATCAACTTGGCGATCGTCAAAACGATGAAGGTCACGACGAACAACAGGAATCCGAGCGCGATCAGCGACGAGCGGTAGAGCTCCGTATCCGCCTCGGTGAATTCATTGGCGATGGCCGCCGCGATCGAGTTGCTCGGCATGAGCAGGGACGCGGACAGATCGTGCGCGTTGCCGAGCACGAACGTGACCGCCATGGTTTCGCCGAGCGCGCGACCGAGACCGAGGAAAAC
>JBKPJK010000448.1:0-2116 GCA_046730635.1 Pseudomonadota bacterium
GCGCTGACCGATCTCTCGGCGCGAGCGCTCGCACCCAAGGGAATCCGAGTGAATGGAATCGCGCCCGGGCTGATTTTGCGATCGAGCGGTCAAACCGAAGAGAATTTTCGGGCCATGCACGGCAATAATCCGCTGCACCGAGGAGTCGAACCCGAAGACGTGTTGGATGCGATTCGCTATCTGGCAGGCGCACGCTGCGTGACTGGGCAGGTCCTGACCATCGATTCTGGTCAGCGTTTCATGGCGCTGGAACGGGATGTTCAATTCTTGGGGAAGCAGTGAACGAGATTAAACTTACCGGGCTAGTGCCTCCAAATCTGAAGGTCCGTTCGGCGCGGATTCTCCTCGAATCGCTCGAGGTGCAGACGGATATCGGATTTCACGATTTCGAGGTGGGAGCGCCGCAGCGCCTGATCGTCAGCGTCGAGATTTGGCTCGAGGATACGTCGTTGCCGCATGACGACGACCCGTCCCACGCCTGGAATTACGATTTTCTGCGGACCGAGGTGGAAGAGCTTGCGGCCGCGCGGCGCTACAATCTCCAGGAGACCTTCGCCCATGCGATCTTCGATCGGGTCGCGGCATTCCGCGGCGTGAGGGCCCTGAGGATCCGGACATCGAAGCCCGATGTCTATCCTGAAGCTCACGGCGTCGGAGTCGAGATTGCGTCTTTCGACGGTCTTTGGCCGGAACTCTAAACAGCCTTTCGGCGGGCACGGCGTTTCACGCCTTCCGGATGTGGAACAAAACCCATTGCACGGCCTTTGAGGCGGATGTAGGGAAGCCCGCCTGTGTGCCGATGATATGTTGATACATCGGTCGTTCCATCAGGGACAGGGCGAGCGTTCCAGGCGCCCGGTCTTGCCGTGGCACTATCACGGCGTGTCGAGGAGAATTGCGGGTTAATGTCATACGCGCAACGCAAAGAGATCAGCGGCAACAGGACGCTAGCAATCATCTTCGTCCTGGTGATCCAGTTTGGTCTCGGCTACGCGATCGTCACCGGCCTAGCCTATAATGTGATCAAGAAGGCCGCGCAGGATTTGAAGACGTTCGACGTCGAGGAGCAGCCGCCGCCACCTGAGCCGCCGCCACCTCCGCCGAAGGACATGCCGAAGGTGCCGCCGCCGCCGATGACGCCCCCACCGCTCGTGCGGGTGAACACGGCGCCGCCGCCGATCGCGGTGGTCGAATCGCCGGTCATCCCGCCGGTTGCACCGCCGGTGATCGCGCCACCGAAGCCGCCGCCACCGCCGGCGCCGAGGCAGTCGCAGGCGAGGAGCCTTACCGGCAGCCTTCAGGGCCTCTTCTCGGCGGATGACTATCCACCGAGCGCGCTCGATAACAATGAGCAGGGCACCGTCACGGTCAATCTGACCATCGGTCCGAGCGGTCGAGTCACCGGGTGCAGCCCCTCGGGCAGTGCATCGTCGACGCTAAAGAACGCGACATGCCGGCTGGTGACCGCACGTGCCCGGTTTAGCCCGGCACAGGACGCGAGCGGCAATCCGACGACGAGCACCTACAGCCAGTCGATCGTGTGGCGCATCGCGGAATAACGGCTTCGACTTGAGATAGATTTCGAAAAGGAAAGTACAGCAATGCAAGCAGCACCCGCCGCAGGAAGTAATCCGTACGGCCTGATCCCCGCTCTGCAGCAGGGCGGCATCATCGCCATCTCGGTGTTCACCATCCTGGTTCTGATGTCGATTTTCTCCTTCTACATCCTCTTCACGAAGCTGATGCAGCAGCAGAAAATTATCAGCCAGGGCCGTAAGGTTCGCGCCAGCTTCTGGAATTCTCCGAATCTGCGCGACGCCGCCACGAAGCTGGAGGCGAAAAGCGCCTACCGCGCCATCGTCGACGATGCGCTCCTCGCGCAGGACCAGCACGGCAAGCTGACCGATCCGATCGATCAGCATGACTGGATGGCGAACAGCCTTGCACGCAGCCAGGGCGCGATCGGCGCTCGCCTGGGTGAGGGTCTCGCCTTCCTCGCGTCCGTCGGTTCGACTGCTCCGTTCATCGGTCTGTTCGGTACCGTCGTCGGCATCTACCGCGCGCTCATCAAGATCGGCGCGTCGGGCCAGGCATCGATCGACGCCGTCGCCGGCCC
>JBKPJK010000449.1:0-4724 GCA_046730635.1 Pseudomonadota bacterium
TCCTTGGCGATCCCGGCGCGGTCGTCGACCGCGAGGCGGCGGACGATCGCCGGGCCCAGCACGGGTTCGAAGCTGGTCTTGAGCTTGGCCGGAAGGGTCGCGACCTGCTGCGCCGCGTAATAGATGCCGACGAAGCTCGCCGGGAGAAACGCCCCCAGAACCGCAAGGTCGATTCGGCGCGAGGCCCACTCGACCGTATCGGCGGCCGCGAGCGGCGCATTGTGCGCGGCCGTCGCCCATGCGGTCCCAAGGTCGGGTTTCCAGCCGCGCGGCAGGCCGTAGCAACGGATCAAAGGGATGAGCGCGGCGACCAGCGCCGCGACCATCGACAGCACGTAGGCGATGATCAGGCCGTCGCCGCGGCTCACCATGATCGGCACGAAGGACAAGAGGAACGCCGCGATGCTGATCGTCCAAGGTTGGACGATGGATCGCGCCCGAACGGTCGACGCGACGTCGTTGTGATAGGCGAGACCCGCCAGCGCGATGTCGGTCCAGGAGATCGCGATCACGGTGATCGCGAGGAGGTGGTCGAGACCGCCTACGGGTGTGGTCGGATACATAGCCTTGGGAAACACGATCAGAGTCGCCATTCCGATCGCCGACCCTATTGCAGCGACGAGCAACGCGTCGGCGATGACGCAGGATTGCGGCTTCTTCGCCTCGGCCAGCACTTGGGCGAGACCGCGGCGCAATCCCAGCGCCGCCACCTGGGCCGCGAATTCGACGACCAGCACCGCATAAGCAAAGCGGCCCAGTGCGGCAGGCCCGTAGATCCGCCCGCCGATGAACAGAAACGGCACCATGCCGGCGAGCCGCAGGACGAATCCGAAGACGTTGAGCCGTCCGCCCCTCGCCAGCGTCGCCATGTCGGCGTCGGGCGCGGCGCCTTGCGGTGCCGGCTCGGCCCGTGTCGCGTCGCTCAATGCGCCTCGCCCCAGTGAGCGCCCCAGCCGACTTCGACATCGGGCGGAACGTCAAGCTTGATGGCTGGCTCGGCGGCAGTTGCCATGACCCGTTTGATGACGGCCGCTGCGGCCTTTTCCTGCCCCTCGGGAACTTCGAAGACGAGCTCGTCGTGGACCTGAAGAAGCATCCGCACACCCTCGAGGCCAGCTTCGGCGAGCGCCTCGTCCATGCGTGCCATCGCCCGCTTGATGAGGTCGGCACTGGTGCCCTGGATCGGCGCGTTGATCGCCGCCCGTTCCGCGCCCGCGCGGATCGAAGGGTTGGGCGAGCGGATATTCGGCATGAAGTGCGTCTTCCGGCCGAACAAGGTGCGGGTGAACCCCTGCTCGCGAGCGAACGACAATGTGCTGTGGATGAAGGCGCGGATGCCCGGGAAACGCTCGAAATAGCGATCGATGATCGCCTTGCCCTCTTCCTTCGGCACGCCGAGCCGCCCGGCGATGCCCCAGGCCGAGCTTCCGTAAAGGATGGCGAAGTTGATCGTCTTGGCCTGGTTGCGCGTGTCCCGGTCGACGCGGCCGAACAATTCCTCCGCCGTAAGGCTGTGGATATCGACCCCTTCGCGGAAAGCATCCTTGAGCGGCGGCACGTCGGCCATGTGCGCGGCAAGCCTCAGCTCGATCTGGCTGTAGTCGGCACTGAGCAACTTATAGCCTGGCGCGGCGACGAAGGCGTCGCGGATCTTGCGGCCGATCTCGGTCCGGATCGGGATGTTCTGCAGGTTGGGATCGTTAGACGACAACCGTCCTGTTTGGGCCCCGGTCAAGGAGAAGCTCGTGTGGACGCGTCCGGTGTCCGAATTGATCTGGGCCTGGAGCGCATCGGTATAGGTCGACTTGAGCTTGGTCAGCTGCCGCCATTCCAGCACCAGCGACGCGCAAGCCACACCCTCCCCGGCGAGGCGCTCGAGCTCAGTGACATCGGTCGAATATTGGCCACTCTTGCCCTTGCGTCCGCCCTTCAGGCCGAGCCGTTCGTACAAGACCTGGCCGAGTTGTTGGGGCGATCCGATCGTGAAGGGGCCGCACGCCGCCTCGTAGATCCGCTCCTCCAGCGACTGGATGTCGCGCCCGAACTCCGACGAAAGCCGCGCGAGATAGTCACGGTCGACCTTGACCCCGCGCTGCTCCATGCGCGCCAGAACCGGCACCAGCGGCTTGTCGACCCGCTCGTAGACGCGAGTCACTTCTTCCGACGCCAACCGGGGTTTCAGCCGAAGCCATAAGCGAAGGGCGATATCGGCGTCCTCGGCGGCATATTCGGTCGCAGCCTGTAGCGGCACCTTGTCGAACGTGATCTGCTTCGACCCCGTCCCGCACAATTGTTTGAACGGAATGCATTCGTGATCGAAGTGAAGCTTGGCGAGCTCCTCGAGGCCATGTCCGAATGAACGCCCAGCATCGAGGTCGAAGCTTATCACCATCGTATCGTCGATCGGCGCGACGGTGATGCCTGCCTTGTCGAACATCACCCAGTCGTATTTGAGGTTGTGCCCGACTTTGAGCACCGCCGAATCCTCGAGGAGCGGCTTCAACTTGCCGAGCACCACGTCGATCGGCAGCTGCTGCGGGGCCTCAGACAGCAAGTCACTGCCACTGTGCCCGACTGGGATGTAACAGGCCTTGTTCGGCCCGGTCGCCAGGCTCACCCCGGCCAATTTCGCGATGATGCAGTCGATGCAATCCGTCTCGGTGTCGATTGCAACATAGCCTTGGGCGGTCGCCTCGGCGATCCAGCGGTCGAGCGCCGCTTCGTCGACCACCGTCTCATATATCGATCGATCGACCTCGATCTGCTCCGGTTCCAGCGCCGGGCGCTTCGGCTCCATTGCCGCCATGACGTCATTACGTACGGTCGCGCCGGTCTGCTGGGCACCTCCGCCGCCACCGATCATGCGGTTCAGGAGCGACTTAAATCCTTGATCTTCAAGGAATTCTTTCAGAGGTTCGGGCGGGATACCCTTCATCGACAGGGCTTCGAGCGGCTCCGGCAGGTTCGCGTCGCATACCAGGCGCACCAGCTCGCGGCTGAGCCGGGCAGCATCGGCATGCTCGATCAGCGACTGCTTGAGCTTGGGCTTCGATATCTGGTCCGTGGACGCGAGGACCGTATCCAGATCCCCGAACTGCTGGATCAGCTGCGACGCGGTCTTGGGCCCGATCCCTGGGACGCCGGGAACGTTGTCGACGCTGTCGCCCATCAGCGCCAGCACATCGCCGACTTTTTCGGGCGGCACGCCGAACTTCTCGAGAACCTCGTTCCGACCGATCCGCCGGTCGTTCATCGTGTCGAGCATGTCGATCCCGGCATCCTCGTCAATCAACTGCATCAGATCCTTGTCGGAGCTGACGATGGTCACGCGCCAGCCGGCGGCGCGCGCCGCGGTGACATAACAGGCGATGATGTCGTCCGCCTCAAGCCCTTCCTCCTCGATGCAAGGGATCGAGAAAGCCCGAGTTGCGACGCGGATTAGGGGGAATTGCGGGACCAGGTCCTCCGGAGGCGGGGGCCGATGGGCCTTGTACTGGTCGTACATCTTATTGCGGTGAGTCTCTTCCGACGCGTCGAGGATCACCGCCATGTGGGTCGGTCCCTCGGCCTTGCTCAGCCCGTCGGCGAGCTTCCACAGCATGGTCGTGTAGCCGTAGACCGCACCGACGTTCATGCCATGCCGGTTCGTGAGCGGCGGCAGCCGATGGTACGCGCGAAAGATGTAGCTCGACCCGTCGACGAGGTAGAGGTGCGGCTGGGGTTGTGGCGTCGAGGCGTCAGGCATGAAGGCGGCGGTTTAGCAGGGTGGCGGCGCGATGAAAGCCGCCCTCGTGAACTGCGATATGGGGACGATAAAGGGCGTAACAAAGACTTCTGCCAGATCGGATCGAAGCTCAACTCATCCTTTACCGTCGCTCCTTAGCGCGGACGTGGGGAGGCTTCATCGATGCAGGCATTGGCACGTTTCGAACGGTTGGAATCGCGGAACCGCAGGGCGTCGCCCAGACGCCGGCTTAGCCTCGGAGCGTCGCTTCCCCAGACGGGCGAGCAAGCCCTCATCCACGACCTTTCGACGACGGGCATCCTGATCGAGACTAATGCCGAACTTGCGACGTTCGAGCAGCTTCACATCGATCTTCCAGAAGTCGGCCCGGCCGTCGCCACGGTCATGTGGAACAGCGGGCAATATTTCGGTTGCGAGTTTCACGAGCGCCTCCCGCAAGCCGCGATCAGTGCCGCCATGCTTCGCAATCCGATCGGCGGGCGCCCCGCGGAAGCTCTCGGCGTGCCGCATCCGGTGGAAGAGACGGAAGTCGAGGACGATCGTTACCCGCTTACGGTCCGGATGCGCGTGATCCTCGGCTCGTCCATTCTGCTCTGGGCACTCATCCTTTGGGCGGTTGGCATTCTCTGATCGGCACGCCAGACATGCGCCGGCCCATCGACAGGAGAGGCGGCATGGATCGATACAGGGGTGGTTGTCTCTGTGGGGACGTCCGTCTCACGGCATCGGGCGAGCCCTATCGAGTCGGCATCTGTCATTGCCTGGACTGCAGGAAGCACCATGGCGCGCTGTTCGATGCGAGCGCGATCTTCCCCGACTATGCCGTAACGGTCGAGGGGGAGACTCGCGACTATGACGGACGCCATTTCTGTCCTCGCTGCGGATCGTCGGTTTTCAGCCGCACAGGTGACGAGGTCGAAGTGCATCTGGGCGCATTCGACGCGCCTGACCAGCTGACGCCGGCCTACGAGCTCTGGAC
>JBKPJK010000450.1:0-2444 GCA_046730635.1 Pseudomonadota bacterium
AGCTGATCCTCCAGCTTCCGCAAGGGTACGATACGCCTCTCGGCCTTATGGGCACCGGTCTTTCGGCCGGTCAGGCCCAACGCGTGGCCCTCGCACGAGCCTTGTTCGGCGAGCCTAAGCTGTTGCTTCTCGACGAGCCCAATGCGTTCCTCGACCAGAACGGCGAGACCGCGTTGATCGCCGCCATCGCAAAGGCGCGTTCGCGTGGGGCGACGGTGATCGTGATCGCGCATCGGCGGGGGGTATTGTCCGCCGTGGATCAATTGCTGGTCATCGAGGACGGCAAGCCGCGCATGATCGGACCTGCGAAGGAGGTCGTCGCGCGCCTCACCGGGCCCAAGTCCGCGGAGAATGCCGCGTGAGCGACGCGCTTGTCTTGACCGCAACGCCCCACACCGAGGCCGGCAATCCGAGCCGGGAGATCCGCATGGGCGTGATCATTGCGGCGGCTTTCTTCGTCTTGTTCCTTGGATGGGCGGCTTTCGTGCCGCTGGACGCCGGCGTCCACGCGGGCGGCACCATTGCCGTCGCAGGGAACCGCCAGACGGTGCAGCACAAGGACGGTGGTGTAGTGAATGCGATCCACGTCCGCGAAGGCCAGCATGTGCGAGCCGGCGACGTGTTGATCGAGCTGTCGGCGCCTGAGCTCAAGGCGGCGGAACGGGCCCTCACAAGCGATTACCTCACGCTTCTGGCCCAACGTGCCAGGCTGCTCGCGGAGCGCTCGGGCCAGCGCGACTTTGCGGCGCCTGCTGAGTTTGCCACCTTGAGCCCTGCGGATCGTGAGCTCGCGGCGCAGGTCATGCAGCTCCAGCGCTCGGAAATGCACGCACGCTCCGGCTCGATTTCGGCCCAGCAGTCGGTTCTCGGGCAGCGTGCCGGGCAGCTCGTGCAGCAGCAGTCGGGTTATACCCAGCAGCGGGCAGCGCTGATCGAGCAGCAAAGGCTCATCAACGAAGAGCTCGATGGCCTTCGAAAGATCGCCGAAAAGGGCTTCGCCTCGATGAATCGGGTCCGCGAGCTCGAGCGGGCCGAGTCCCAGCTCAAGGGTCAGCAGGCCGCCATGGAGGCGGAATATGCGCGCGCTGGGGAGGGCATCGGCGAAACGAAGATGCAGTCGCTGAGCGTCTCGCGCGAGCGGCTCGAGCAGATCGAATCCGACCTCAAGGACACGCAAAGCAAGCTTTCGGAGACCCTTCCGAAGCTGGTTGCCACTCGGGAGCAGCTGGAGCATTCCCAGGTCCGGGCGCCGGCCACAGGCCAGGTCGTCGGCCTCCAGGTGTTCACCGTCGGCGGTGTCGTTGCTGCCGGCCAGAAGTTGATGGACATCGTCCCCGACGGGCGCGAGCTCATCGTCCAGGCGCAGCTTGCTCCTACGGACGCGGACGATGCTTTCCCGGGCCAGAAGGCGCAAATCCGCTTCCTCAGCGTCCACAACCGCACTTTGCCACTATTCACCGGCACCGTCCGGACGGTGTCCGCCGACAGCTTCACTGACGAAAAGACCGGCAAGTCCTACTTCCGCGCCGAGATCGTGGTGCCGGAAGCCGAGCTGAACCGCGTTCGGTCAGTACTCGGCCAAGGCGAGCTTCGCCCGGGCTTGCCAGTCGAAGCGGTCCTGAAGGTGCGTTCGCGCACCGCGCTTCAGTATCTTCTGGAGCCTCTGACCGGAGCGTTATGGCGCTCGGGCCATGAAGACTGAGCTGAAAGAAATGGCTCCCCGGGCCTGATTCGAACAGGCGGCCGTCCGATTAACAGTCGGATGCTCTACCGCTGAGCTACCGGGGAGCAGCCTCGCAGGTCATCCTGCAGGGCAGGCGGGCTAGATAGCGGAGACTTCCCTAAAGGCAAGTGTCGCGCGACGAAATCACGTCGCAAACTGCTCCATGGCGATGCGCTCGTCGAGCGCATGCTCGGGATCGAAAAGGAGCGTGAGCGAACGCTCCCGGTCCAGCCGGATCTCGACGCGTGCGACGTCGCGCACTTCCACTTGATCCGCGACGGCGGAGACGGGCCTGTTGGCGGCTTCGAGGACCTGGAGGCAAACTGCCGTGTCGTCTGGCAGGATCGCCCCAGACCAGCGACGTGGGCGGAAGGGGCTGATGGGTGTCAGCGCCAGCATCTTGGCTTGCAGCGGCAGGATGGGGCCATGCGCCGACAGATTATAGGCGGTCGAACCCGCCGGCGTAGCGACCAGCACGCCATCGCAGGCGAGCTCCGGCAGCGCGACCCGGCCATTGACGGAAATCTCGATCTTCGCGGTCTGTCGGGTTTCGCGGAGCAGGGAAACCTCGTTGATCGCGGCATGCACGCTCGTCTTGCCGGCGACCGTCGTGGCCTTCATCTCGAGAGGTGCGACCCGGATGGCCTTGGCTCCCTCAAGCCGCTCCAACAGGCAGTCGATTCGCCAGTCGTTCATGAGGAAACCGACCGTTCCGCGGTTC
>JBKPJK010000451.1:0-4587 GCA_046730635.1 Pseudomonadota bacterium
CCATGAGTGTAATTGCCGGCAGCAGAATCGCAACTAGCAGCAGCGCGATCAGCGGCGGCGACAAGATGGTGCCCGGCTCCGCTTCGCGCGTCAGGAGCCAGATACTAAGACCGACCATGCCGACTAGAGTGACCGCCAGCACCGCCGACACGCGGTCGTAGAATCGACCGCTCGCCCGCTCCCGCTGGAGCCAGCTCTTTTGCCGAGAGTTGACGGTTGATTCGGCCGTACGCGCGTCCATTCGAGGCTGCCCTAGCATGCTCGGGCCGAGCGTTGCATCAAAAACACAGTTGTGACGCGACCAATCGCGTCAGGCCGCATTCCGCTGGAGCCAAGGCGCGTAGAATTCGCGCAGCATTCGCACAACGATCGCTGGATCGTCCTGTTGGTTCACCTTGTTGCGAAGCTCCGCCGAGCCCGGCAAGCCCTTGGTGTACCAGCCGATATGCTTGCGGGCGAGGTTCACGCCGGTGTGCGTGCCGTAGAGCTGGAGCATTTCGTCATATTGCTCGAGCATCGTTTCGAGCTGCTCGTCGAGGTTAGGATCGGGCCGGTGCCCTCCTCCGCCCAGCTCGCTCATGACCTGGCCGACGAGCCAGGGACGGCCATAGGCGCCGCGGCCGATCATCACGCCGTCTGCGCCGGACTGTCGCAGCGCCTCGCGGCTGTCCTCGATCGAGCAGATGTCGCCGTTGACGATAACGGGAACCGACACGGCTTCCTTCACCCGGCGAACGAACGCCCAGTCGGCCTCGCCCTTGTACATCTGGCAACGCGTGCGGCCGTGGATCGTGATCAGCTGGACGCCGAGATCCTCGGCGATGCGAGCAAGCTCCGGCGCGTTCAGATTTTCGTGGTTCCAACCCATGCGGGTCTTCAGCGTCACCGGGACCTTTACGGCTTTGACCGTCGCCTCGATCAGTCTCGCCGCGAGCGGAAGGTCGCGCATGAGCGCCGAGCCAGCCTCGCCGTTGACGACCTTCTTCACGGGGCAGCCCATGTTGATGTCGATGATCGCCGCGCCGCGCTGCTCGTTGAGCTTGGCGGCTTCGGCCATCACGTGCGGCTCGCAACCGGCGAGCTGCATCGACACCGGCTCCTCGGCCGGATCCCACATCGCCTTCTGCAGCGACTGGCGGGTTTCACGAACCATCGCCTGGCTCGCGATCATCTCGCTGACGGTCAGCCCCGCGCCGTAGCGCTTGACGACCCGCCGGAACGGCAGGTCCGTGACAGCCGTCATCGGCGCCAGGATCACCGGCGCGTCGACCCTCACCGGACCGATCGAGATGGGCTTCAGCTCACTCATGGATCGG
The DNA here is from genome assembly GCA_046730635.1 of Pseudomonadota bacterium. Classification (GTDB taxonomy): domain Bacteria; phylum Pseudomonadota; class Alphaproteobacteria; order Sphingomonadales; family Sphingomonadaceae; genus Sphingomicrobium. The sequence continues at coordinate 1,317 of JBKPJK010000451.1, forward strand.
CCGCAGATAGTGGAGAAGCCCTTGGCGGACAAGGCAAGCAGTCCTAGACGCCCGCCGGAATGACCGTCACCGCCCTCATCGTCGCAGCCGGCAAAGGCGAACGCCTCGGCGCAGGCGTGCCGAAGCAATACCGAATGCTCGGCGGCAAGCCCGTCCTGCGTTGGGCGGTGGAGTCGCTGATCGATCATCCCGCCGTCCGATCCACGCGCGTGGTGATCGGCGCCGGACAAGAGGAGCGGGCGACTGCCGCGCTTAGTGGGCTGGACGTCGGCGATCTCATCGAAGGTGGCGCCGAGCGGTCCGATTCCGTCCTTGCCGGCCTGGCTGCAATTTCAGGAGAGGCCGTGCTGATCCACGATGCCGCGCGGCCTTTCTGCCCGGCTGCCGTGATCGACCGGCTCGTTGCCCAACTTGAGTTCTCCGAGGGCGCTGCGCCGGTCCTTGCGGTCGGCGACACGCTTGCGCGCGGCCATCGGAATCTCGACGAACCGGTCGATCGCACCGGTCTCGTCCGAGTGCAGACGCCTCAAGCATTTCGACTGGAGGCTTTGCGGCACGCTTATGGCATCTGGCCGGGCGGCGCTCCGACCGACGAGACCACGGTGCTTCGAGCCGCCGGCTTGCAGGTTGCGACAGTCGCGGGCGACCCCGCGCTCGAAAAGCTCACGACGGCTGCGGATTTCCAGCGCGCCGAGCAATGGATCGCGGGCCGCTTGTCGCCTCGCACCGGAATGGGCTTCGACGTCCATGCGTTCGCCGGTGAGGGACCGGTCTTGCTCGGCGGCATTGCCGTGCCGCATTCGCGCGGCCTCGCCGGCCACAGCGATGCCGATGTCGTGCTTCATGCAATTACCGATGCATTGCTCGGCGCCGGGGGCCTTGGCGACATCGGCGAGCATTTTCCGCCCTCCGATCCTACATGGAAGGGCGTGTCGTCAGACGTCTTCCTCCGTCACGCGGTGGAATTGCTCCGATCTCGCGGAGCAATCATCGACCATGTGGATTGTACCATCGTAGCGGAGGAGCCGAAGGTGGGTCCCCATCGCAGCGCCATGCGCGCACGCATCGCCGAGATCGCCTCGCTGGCGCTCGACCAGGTGAGCATCAAGGCGACGACGACCGAAAGCCTTGGGTTTACCGGGCGCCGCGAAGGCATTGCGGCCCAGGCCGTTGCGAGCATCCGCATGGGATCTGCCGCGTGAGCGAATATCTTCTCCCCGACCAGCTGGTGGAGCGCGCCCGCGAGGTCGTCGAAGCCAATCGCGCTGCGGGCCGGCGGATCGCGGTCGCCGAAAGCTGCACCGGCGGCCTGGTCAGCGCGGCCCTGACGGAGATCGCAGGGTCCTCTGACGTGTTCGAAGCGGGCTACGTCACCTATTCGAACGCAGCCAAGGTCGGCCAGCTCAAGGTCAGCCAGGAGGTCGTCGACACTTTCGGCGCAGTCAGCGTGGCGACCGCCTGGGCGATGGCGCGCGGAGCGCTCGCCGCATCGGAGGCGGACGTTGCGGTCGCCATCACCGGCATTGCCGGCCCGGGCGGTGGATCTCCTCAGAAGCCCGTCGGTACGGTCGTGTTCGCGAGAGCGGAGCGTGAGGCCGATCCGGCGAAGATCATTGCCGACCAGAAGCAATTCGACGAGAAAAGCCGCTCCGGAGTGCGCCTTCAGGCGGCGCTCTGCGCGCTCGAGCTGTTGATGCCGTAAAGCGCCGCGGCGCGCTGTTCGAAAGCATTGGTCATCCGCCGGAGCGCGCGGTCGAACATCGACCCCGCCAGCGTCTCGAACAGCCGCGATTTGAAGGCGAAATCGACCGAGAAGCCGACGTTCGTGCCGCCGTCCGACGCACGATCGAACTTCCACTCGTTGTGCAAATATTTGAGCGGGCCCTCGACATAGTCGACGCAGATCCGGGTCGGCCGTTCCTTGTGAACCTTGCTGGTGAAGCGCTCCTTGAACGCGTTGAAGCCGACCACGAGGTCCGCAACCGTCTCCGTGTCGCTAGACGAACGGATCCGCACAGCGACCACCCAAGGCAGGAATTCGTCGTATCGGGCAACGTCTGCGACAAGGTCGAAGAGTTGCTCGGGCGTATATGGAAGGTGCTTGGTTTCGCTGTGCCTCGGCATCAGCCGTTCGAACGTTCCAACTGCGCGAGCCGCGCTTCCTGCATCTTCTTGAAATCGTCGCCGGCATGATAGCTCGACCGCGTCAGCGGAGAGGCCGCAACGAGCAGGAAGCCTTTGGCCCGGGCAATCGCCGCATAAGCGTCGAATGCCTGGGGAGTAACGAACTCCTCGACTTTTGCGTGGCGCGGCGTCGGCTGCAGATACTGGCCCATGGTCAGGAAATCGACGCCCGCCGAGCGCATGTCGTCCATGACCTGATGCACTTCGAGCCGCTGCTCGCCGAGCCCAACCATGACGCCAGACTTGGTGAAGATATGCGGCGCCTTGCGCTTCACGCTCTCCAGCAGGCGCAGCGAGGCATAGTAACGCGCGCCAGGCCGGATGGTCGGATAGAGCCGCGGGACCGTTTCAAGATTGTGGTTGTAGACGTCGGGTCCGGCCGCGACGATCGCATCGACTGCGGCCTCGCTCTTGTTGCGGAAGTCGGGCGTCAGGATCTCGATGGTCGTGTTCGGCGTGTTCCTGCGAAGCGCCTCGATGACCTTCACGAACTGCGAAGCGCCGCCGTCAGGCAGATCGTCGCGATCGACCGAGGTGACCACGATGTGCTCGAGCGCAAGCTCGGCCGCCGCCGTCGCGACGTGCTCGGGCTCCAACGGGTCGACCGCCCGGGGCATCCCCGTCTTCACGTTGCAGAAGGCGCAGGCACGCGTGCAGGTGTCGCCGAGGATCATCACCGTCGCATGCTTCTTGGTCCAGCATTCGCCGATGTTCGGGCAGGCCGCCTCTTCGCAGACCGTCGCAAGGTTGAGGTCGCGCATCAGCTTGCGCGTGGCGTGATAGCCCTCGCTGACGGGAGCCTTCACCCGGATCCAGTCGGGTTTGCGCTGCTTCGGTACGGCTGCAGGGGCGTTCATGCGGGCCAGATAGCGACTGGCAGCGGCGCTTGCCACCCCTGCCCCACTCCGCGTACCGGCGGCTCATGCCCTACCTCACTCAGCTGATCGATGGTTATCGCCGCTTCCGCGAGACCGAATGGCAACATCAGCGCGAGCGCTGGTCGGAACTTGCCGAGGGCCAGAGCCCGCAGGTCATGATCCTGTCCTGCGCCGACAGCCGGGTCGATCCGGCCCAGATCTTCGACGCG
>JBKPJK010000452.1:0-2625 GCA_046730635.1 Pseudomonadota bacterium
ACTTTGGTGGCTCCAAAAGCCAGCAGCCCACCCGACTATGCCAAGCTAGTGGCGGAGCGCGTCAGGCAGCTTTTGGAGTCGCCTCTGCCGGCCACAGCTGACCGCGATAGCGATCGATGAGCGCGAAAGAATCGGGCCGCACATGGCCGAGGCGGACTTCCCTCTCGATCTGATCGCGCGAGACTGAGCCCACATCGAGAGCTTCGGCCAGAAGCCCGTAGAAATAGGCCTCCTGCTTACGGTCGGGATGCCGGGTGTAATTGGGAGCAACGGTCTGCACGATGGGCATCACGAAGCTCATCAGGCCGCGCCGCTCCCGCAAGGTGAAGTCGACCGGCAAGCCTGTCTTCCAGGGCTGGGTACGCCGCTTGGTATTGTGGAGCAGCTTGGTCCGCGGTGTGAGGTGGTCGAAGTCGTTCCACTCGGGTTCCAGCAGCCCGATGGTTTCAAGCTTCTCCCGCTTGAGGTTGATCCAGTCGAGATAATCGACGCGGTGGTCCCACAACGCCTCGAGATCTTCCTTGAACTTCCAGTGCGGCAGCTTGCCGCAGTCGAGCAGCATCACCGACGTCGCCAGTGGATCGGTGATCTTGTGATAGCCGGGACGTGGGCGGCACCAGATCGCCTTGCCCTGAAGATCGCGAGTGAAAAGCTCCGCCACGTCGCCGACGGCGAAGACGTCCGGGTCCGTGACCAGAGCTATGCCCTGATGGCCCATCTGCTCCGGGATCGCGTAACGAAGCGGCGTGAAGGACTGAAGATCGTCGGGGTCCCACGCCCGCTCGTGCCCGCCGCGCAGGAAGGTCCGCCCCATCTCCTGCAACTCCGGAACATCCTCGGCGCGCAGGATCCGCACGTCGAACGCGTCCGGCGTTCGGCTGTTGCGACGGTAGCTGTGCGCCGACACCAGCGCGCCCAGCATCTGCTTGTCGTTGGTATGAATAAAGACGACGGGCTTCATCAGCGGATATGTAAGGCGCGATCGCCGGCCGCGCAAAGCCGCTCATGCGACCGTCATGGCAGGCGGGAGCCGAGTGCGCTTATTTGTTGATGCGCGAGATCTTCGAGCCTTCGAGACCCATGCCCGCCATCAGGCCCTTCTGGCCGAACGGGAAGGCCGCCACGTCCTCGGCGATGGTCGTGGAGGTCGTGCTCATGGCCTTGCCCTTGTCGATCACGACCACGCTCGGCCCCGAACCGATCGCCCAGCCGTCGCTTCGGTTCAAATAGTTGAGCGCTTTGTCGTTCATGAAGAAGAGCGCGTAGCTGAACGACTGTCCGCCGGCCTGGAGCCCATACGAGACCGCGTGGATTTTATAATATGACGTCGGCCGCCCGCGAACGAAGAGCACACCTTCCCCTCCCTGACCGCCGATGACGAGGCCCGCCTTCACGATCTTGGGAAACACCAGGATCGCATGAGCGCTTCGGCCCAGGGCCGACGCCTTTGCGGATTGCGCGTACAGTCGGCTGAGCGCGGCCCTGCCGTTCGCGTTGAGTTCCGCGGCGGTCGCAGCGGAAGCTTTGTAAGAGACGGAAGCGCCGGTCAGGACGACGGTCGCCGCCAGTAGCGAGTATCGGATGCTGGTCATTGGGCGCTCCAGATGTGCGCACCCGTTTTGGCCGACGCAACGAGGCTCTTGTATCGGCAAATGAACTGATCCGCCGAGCTAGGCGGCTGCGGCTTTCCGCTCGTCCAGTCGACGCGGGGCGACTTGGGCGGCGGCGACATCCTGCGCGCCAATACCGACGAGTTTCGCGATGACGATGTCCTCCGCGTCGAGCCGCGCAGGGGTGGTGCCCGAGACGACTTCACCCAATTCCGCTGTGACGATCTGATCGAGCGCGTGCCCTTGGGTTATTGCACGATGCACGCAGCCGTTGGCCGCTGTCGTTTCCAAGGAGTCGACGAAAACGCGGGCTCGTAGCAGTGCCGTGGCGTCCAATTCGCACTTGGTTGGATCATCTGCGCCAACCGCAATCACCAGCTGCCCGGGCCGGAGCCAGGCGCCCTGGACCAGCGGCTCTCGAGCAAGCGTCGCGGTGATCAGCACATCGGCGACGGTCACGACAGCCTCGATATCCGACGCGGCCTCAAAGGCTACATCAGGCAATCGGGAGCGAAGCCGCTCTATCATCGCCCGCGCCTTGGCCGCGTCGCGACCCCAGATCATCAAACGACTGAATGAGCGCTCATGATGCAGCGCGAGGCACTGAAGCTCAGCCTGGACGCCAGTTCCCAACACACCGGCCGTGTTGACCACCGCCGGCGCCAAAAGCCGCGCTGCCACCGCCCCGGACGCGGCAGTGCGGATGTCCGAAAGATAATGTTCGTCGTTCAGGATCGCGCGCGCGTGTCTTCGGGCCGGTCGCCGGGAAACATGACGATGAGCCCGTTCTGAGCCGCGCCGGCGCTGGATTGAGCGAAGTCCTCCGCCAGGGGCTCGCTCAATTGTACAAAGCAGACCGCAGCGCGCAGCTCGTCGGCGCGCACCTTGCGCGGGCCCGTCATCCGGACACGCGTGGGTCGGCCAGCAAGAGAGTGTGGTGACGGACGTTGCGGTCGGGTTCGAGCCCGAAGCGCTCATCTTCAGGGTAGAGCACGGCGATCTCCGGTCGATCTCC
>JBKPJK010000453.1:0-3255 GCA_046730635.1 Pseudomonadota bacterium
GGGCACCACTTCGAGATACCTGCCGAAGAACTGCGACGAGTTCGACGCATCATGCCCGAACTCCAGCCGGTATTTCCCCCCAGTTCGCACATCCATCTCGCAGGAGAGCAGCGGCACCCCCATCGATTGGGGCGCCCACCAGCGCATGAAAAGCTCGGGCTTCGTCCAGGCGTCGAACACGAGCCGTGCCGGGGCGTCGAAGGTTCGCGTCACCACCAGCTCGCGGTCCGAGGTGCGTTCGGTCGTCGTACGATTATTCACGCGTTGGCTCGCGTCCATCGAGTTTCTCCTTCTCTTTCAATTCCGCGACAAGCGTATCGAGCGCGGCGAAGCGGGCATCCCAAAGCCGCCGGTACCAATCGATCCAGGCCGCCTCTTCCTCCAGACGGCGCTCGCCCAGCCGGCAGGTCCGAACGCGACCGACCTTCCGAGTGACGAGCAGCCCCGCGCGCTCAAGGACGCTGACGTGCTTCTTCATGCCGGTAAGGGTCATGTGGAATTTGTCGGCGAGCTCGGTGATCGAGGCGTCGTCGTCGCCTAGCTGCTCGAGAACGCCGCGCCGCACGGGATCCGAGAGCGCGGAGAAGGACGTATTGAGATGCGTATACTGAACCATGTGGTTCAGTGATTAGCCTAACGGGGCGCATCAGGCAAGTGGGCCCGACTAATCACCAGAGGCCCCACGAGCGGCGCAAGGTCGCGAATTCGATCATTCGCGTCGCGATTCGAAAACCGCGCGACGTGCTGCCCGATACTCATGCACTCCGGGGCATGATCCACTGCATGTCCCCGGCTCGGCGTGTGGGATGTCGCCTCCGCGCCGAGCCGTTACGCCTTCGGCACCTGACAGGACCCGTAAATGACCAAGAAGATCGCGCTCGACCGGCTGCGGAAGATTTCGCGAAACCGGACGCCGAGCCGCCCGTCCGAGCCGGTCGAGGGCGCCGCACGCACGATCGTGCCCGACCTGCCGAGCCCGGAGCAGCCGGAGTAGCGGCGAAAACATTTACACTCTGGCAGCATCTTTCGGCTTAGCCTTGGCGCCGGCCGCAAGATGAAGATGACCCCCAGCCCCGATGCGGAGAACTCCGCTCCTTACGAGGATCGCCGCGCCTTTCCCCGAGTGCCGGTCGCGATGCCGGCGTTCCTGCAGGCGAACGGGGAGCGGCATGCGGTGCATCTTCTCGACCTGTCCGCGGGCGGAGCGAAGCTCAATTGCCCGACGAGCCTGGCGAGTGGGACGGCGGTTATCCTGGACTGCGGTACGCTTCGCCGCGCCGCGGTCGTCCGTTGGCAAACCGGCGGCGCGCTGGGGCTGTGCTTCGACGCGGAGCTGGACGCGCGCGAGGTGACGGCCCTGATCGCACGATCGATCGCGCTCGAAGCGCTGATGAAGACGCGGGGCTAATCCTCCGGGCACAAGAACTCGCGTGGCGCTCGCGGCGTGCCAGAATTTGCTGCCGGCCCCACCATAATCGCGCACAAAGAGCGAGGCAGCGAAGCTATGATCCTTCCCGCTGGTGAGGAATCCGGTTCATGTTTGAGCATGTTGCGTTCGTTCTTGTTGCGAGCATTCTCGTGCTGATCGTCTTGAGGGTTATTTGCTGGCGCATCGCCGCGACCCAAACCGCCAAAGCCTGGATCCGTACGCGAGCCTTCTAACGCGGCCGCGTACGTGCGATTGAGGCGCTTGCACCCATCGGCCGCTCCAGTCACCGATAATTCGAGGTAGTTCGACCGCGCAAGTCTTTGTCTGGACTGGTCATTCTACTTGCGAACTGCGAATTCAATATTCCACTTGCTCGTCACTATCCTATATTATACTTGGACTCGACAGTAACTCGCGATGGAGGTAGCGATGTGGAAGCTTGCAGCAGTCGCGATCGCGTCGGCATTGGTCCTGTGCAGCGCGCAGCAAAGCGGCGCCTCGCAAAGCCGGGCGACCGAGGACGCGGCAGTCGAATGCAAATATGTCGTCTCGGCCGATCCGGGCGCAAAGCCGACGAAGCTCTGTCTGCCGAAGACGCAGTGGGCAGCCAAGACGAAGCTGGACGCAAAGGATCCGAACCGGATCGTCTGTCACTATGAGGAAGAACCCGGGACGCGCTTCGCATCGCGCAAGATCTGCATGTCGGCGGCCCAGTGGGACGACCGCAAGCTCCAGGATCGCCAGGACATCGAGCGCATCCAGCTGCAGAGTTCGGGCCGGGGGCCCTAAGACGATCGCCGGATCTCCGCTGACCGCATTAGCCTGATTGCGATCCTCCGAATTCGGGTCGCTTAGACCACGTGCTCCTTATGCCCATAGACGAGGATCGTCATATAGGCCTGGCGCGGCGCCGCATGCGCGTTTGACGCGCTGGCCTGGAACTTCTCGGCGGAGGCTTCCTTGCAGCCATATTCGGGCTGCATTTCACCCGACGCCGAGACGATCTGGCATCCTTCGACCCTGCCCTTGGCGCCGATCGCGAGCGACATGACCTGCTTGCCCAGCAGCATGTCGCCCGCGGGCGCCTCGTTCGCCTGCGGCTGCCAGCTGGGGCTGAAGCGCCGCTCGAACGTGATCCGCGTATAGCTATCCTTGGAGCCCGTTGCCGTCTTGGCGGCAGCCGCCTGGCTCGCCTGCACCTGACAGTCTTTCGCGGCATCGGGGCCGACGCTCGATTCGAAGCGGCAGGATTTCGGCTGTCCGTCACCCGCAATGGTGACGGTCACTCGCTCCCACCACGGCGCGGACGAATCCAGGGTCGAGATGTCGGCGGTTGCTGCGGTTGCGATGGATGCGGCCGAAGCCAGTGCGAGAGCAAGCGATGTGCGGAACACGTGTCACTCCTTCGTGCCCCACCGCTCCCACGGCATGATCGCCGTGCCACCTGAATCGCCAAACGCGCGACGCTGATTTTGTTTCAGCAGAGTGATGAGAAATGCGCCGGGATGCGGAACGGCGCCGCCGGGATGGGCGCCCGGCATCGCTAGGCTAATTCGGCGAATGCCCGTAGAGGCTGATTGTATAGTAGGCAGTGAACGGAACAGGCTTGCCTCGAGCGTCCTTCTTGCGCTCATATCGCTTGGCAGTGATCAGACACGCGCGAGAGACCTGCGGCGGAATTATCCCGGCAGCTTCCAGCACCGTACAGGACGTAACCTTGCCGGCTCCATTGATGTTGAGCCGAGCCACTTCCCGGCCGATAAAACGATCGGTCGGCGCAATCGAAGCGGTCGACGGTGCGGCAACCGAGAAGCGTTGTTCGATGA